>NZ_JAVJQN010000031.1:0-21675 GCF_040218245.1 Coleofasciculus sp. E1-EBD-02
AGCTAGTGGTGTACTATTAAATGTTAATTTTAGAGAGATTGAATCCCGTAAAATTAACTTGGGGGAGTTGTGTATCCCAACGCTGAATTAAAACTACAGCGTGGGTCTTACAACTCCCCCAAACCCCCTACTAAGATAAAAATATATCCAGAAGTCCTAAAAGTGATGCAGAGTTAAAACCGAAATTAACCATAATTCACTACCGACCAATGGTTGCATTTTTCTGGGCATAATTGAGATTCTCTTGATACTCGACAACCTTTTGTTGGGCAAGGCTATGTTGAGGATGGGATGGAGGGACAGCATCCATGAGTGCGATCGCGTCTTGCCAATGATTTACCACAATGTCCCATTCTTCTGGGGTTTGCGCCGATTGAGTCAATGTCGCCGCACGCATGGCTTGATTCACCGCGTTCTGAAAGGGTTTAGGTTGAGAAGATAGGGTGGGCGAAGCCGAACTTGGTGAGGATAAAATACTGGGTTGAGTTTGACCCACTGCAGAGGAGAGAGACGGATCGGGGGAGTTCTCTAATGGTTCTATGTCAGACAATTCTATTTCCTTGACGCTGAAGGATATTGACTCGGCTTGTACAGGTATAATCGATTTTCCGAGGGGCAATGATAAATAAGCATAAATACTGATCGCCCCTAAAGGAATCAAAGCTAGGAGCATCAAGGGTTTTGTACCCCATTGAGCCAATACTTTGAAAACATTAGTTTTGGGTTTCAAGGGTTCGATCTCATCGCGCAAATCGATGACTTCCATCCAAGAGGGGGCGGGTTGTCCAACCTGTTTACCATACATTTGCACAGAGGCGATCGATGGGACTCGTAAGTGTGCCATCAGTTTGCGGACAATTGTCACCGATAACTTCTGGTCCGGGACTTGAACCGCTTTCAGGAGTACCAACAGGCAATTCCCTTTGAGTGCGGCTTGAGCAGTAATGTTGCGATCTTGTAGTACATAATTCATCACCGAGAGAATTGCTGCATCGTTACCCTGTTTCGCTAATTCCAGAAGATTTGTTTGGGTCATAGTCATCCCTTGGAGTGAAACGCTAAAAATTTAAGATTTTCTATATTTTCTTCTAAGATGCCTTGTTTGCCTCAATTGAGCAAGGGGAACACTATAAAGACTTAGCTGGCTACGTCTAGAAGCAGTGGGAGAAGCAACAATCATCAAAAATAATGATGAAGACCATAGAAGGCGATCGCATAAATTAAGCCGTCACTTGCCTGTTGTCACTGCCACCTGAAGGGGTGACAAGCTCGCGTCAAAGGTAGGCAGGGTGTGGGGTATGGGGTGTGGGGTGTGGGGAAAATCGGTAAGAAACACAAAAGCCCATCAGAGGAGATAGGGTAAGGAGTGAGCGCTCTCTCTGTTCGGGGGTGACGTACAGATAGGGTTTCCATTTCGCTGGGGGATTGTACCCTCGTTGCTTCGCTTTGCGATCGGGGTTAAGCAAGGGTCTATTTATCTATTTAACCGTCGTAGCACATTAGCTGCGATCAATTAAAATTCTCGCTTGTCTTGGCTAAGGGGATCACGTCGAACGATATACTAGGCAGTGAGGCTGTCAAAAAAACTTCACAAATCAAACCGATAGCATAATTTGATACGGTAAGTGTCAAATTACCTCAGTAAATATCACGTAGCTGCCAAGATGAACGCAGGAATTGACCTTCAAGGAAGTTTTATTGAATCGCTTAAAGATTTTGGCATCCCCAGTGGTGCTGCCAAGGCGATGTGGATGCCCCTGCCGATGTTCCTGATGATTATCGGTGCCACCGTGGGTGTCCTTGTCATAGTCTGGCTGGAACGAAAAATTTCTGCTGCGGCTCAACAGCGGATTGGTCCGGAATATGCTGGACCTCTGGGTGTTCTGCAAGCCGTCGCCGATGGTCTGAAGTTGGTGTTTAAGGAAGATATCGTCCCTGCCAAAGCAGATCGATGGCTATTTACTCTCGGACCCATACTCGTCGTCATCCCCGTCTTTTTGTCGTACCTGATTGTCCCCTTTGGACAGAACCTGATTATTACTAACGTAGGACTGGGGATATTTCTCTGGATTGCCCTGTCGAGTATTCAGCCTATTGGTTTGCTGATGTCAGGGTATGCCTCCAATAACAAGTATTCCCTACTTGGGGGGTTAAGAGCAGCGGCACAGTCGATTAGTTACGAAATTCCCCTGGCGCTGGCAGTATTAGCCGTGGTGATGATGTCCAATAGCCTAAGTACCATCGATATTGTGGAACAGCAATCTGGGTATGGCATCTTAGGCTGGAATATTTGGCGTCAACCCGTTGGCTTTTTGATTTTTTGGATTGCCGCATTAGCCGAATGTGAACGACTTCCCTTTGACCTACCCGAAGCTGAGGAGGAATTGGTTGCTGGCTATCAAACCGAATATGCCGGCATGAAATTTGGTTTGTTTTATATCGGATCTTACGTTAACCTAATCCTTTCTGCCATATTAGTAGCGGTGCTGTACTTAGGCGGCTGGGAATTCCCGATTCCTCTTGACCGATTAGCCACTTGGTTAGATGTAAGTGAAACCAGTTCCTGGTTACAGGTAATTACTGCTTCTCTGGGAATTACCATGACCTTACTCAAAGCTTACTTTCTCCTCTTTATTGCGGTTCTGCTGCGCTGGACAGTTCCCCGTGTACGGATTGACCAACTCCTAAATTTAGGCTGGAAGTTCCTTTTACCGATTGGATTAGTGAACCTGTTGCTAACTGCTGCTCTTAAACTCACCTTTCCCGTGGCATTCGGGGGTTGATTGTTGATGGGTCATTGTTCATTGTTCATTGGTCATAGTTAAAAACAAATAACGTAGCTGGCTTCTTTTCGGAAGCGAGTATGACGAAGGACAAATGACAAAGGACAAATGACAAAGGACGAATGACAAAGGACGAATAACAAATTATGCTCAAGTTCCTCAAACAAGTTGGCGATTATGCCAAAGAAACCGCTCAAGCTGCCCGTTATATTGGTCAAGGTTTATCTGTAACCTTCGACCACATGCAGCGCCGTCCCGTTACTGTGCAGTATCCGTATGAGAAACTGATTCCTTCTGAACGGTATCGGGGTCGGATTCACTTTGAATTTGATAAGTGTATTTCTTGCGAAGTCTGTGTGCGAGTTTGCCCGATTAATCTGCCCGTGGTAGATTACGAGTTCGATAAAGCGAGTAAGAAAAAGAATCTCAAGCACTATAGTATTGACTTCGGGGTTTGTATTTTCTGCGCGAACTGTATTGAATACTGTCCCACCAACTGTCTGTCGGCGACAGAAGAGTATGAAATGTCTACCTATGATCGCCACGAACTCAACTATGATAATGTGGCGATGGGACGCCTGCCGTATAAGGTGACACAAGACCCGATGGTTACGCCATTACGGGAATTGGCTTACCTACCTAAGGGAGTCACAGATCCCCACGATTTACCGCCAGGTTCTCGACGTGCAGGTTTGCGTCCGGAAGAAATTGTCGAGCAAATGGAACCGACTGAAGCAGAAAAAGAAGAAGAAACAGCGAAGAATGCTTAAAGCTGATCCCACGGAGTCTATTTCCGTGGGATTAATGTGTCATTTTAACTAGAGTGCAAGGAGTGAAGGTACAGTGGATCTAGCCCAAGGGGTTCAGTTTGTTTCATTTGTAATTTTGTCGGTGATGATGATTGGGTCAGCCTTAGGCGTTGTCCTACTCAATAACATCGTTTATTCAGCATTTTTACTCGGTGGTGTCTTCATTAGTATGGCGGGGTTTTACCTGTTGCTCAATGCTGATTTTGTCGCCGCCGCGCAAATTTTGGTTTATGTGGGTGCGGTGAATGTGCTAATTTTGTTTGCCATTATGTTGGTGAACAAGCGAGAAGATTTTAAACCGATCACGAATCGTTGGATTCGTCAAGGTGCAACCGCGCTGGTTTGTCTGGGCTTATTTGCCTTGCTGGGGACGATGATATTAGCGACACCTTGGTCAATCTATTCAGGTACGGCGGTTCTCGGTGAAGGGTCAGTGGTTGAGATTGGTAAGCATTTCTTCAGTGATTTTTTACTACCCTTTGAACTCGCCTCGGTACTCTTATTGATGGCGATGGTGGGTGCGATTATTTTGGCACGTCGCGATTTTATTCCAGAGAGTTTGGTGCCTCGCGATACATCAGAAACCGAATTTTCCACCTTACCCGAACGTCAGCGTCAGTTGGCATCTGTCGGTGGAGAGTCTCAAAAAAGCACCCGATAAAACCTATTGTGCTAGAGGCGGGAATAGGGGCGAGTTTAGCTTTTCAATAGACTTTGTGACTGATAAGTGAGCAACAAAACCCGCCCGACTGGGTTACCGATAAGTGATAAACAAAACCCGCCCAACTGTCAAACATCAAACATTAAACGTCAATTCATGGAACTCCAACTTCAATATTTTTTACTTCTAGCTGCGGCTCTGTTTTGCCTTGGTATCTATGGCTTGATTACCAGCCGCAATGCTGTGCGCGTGTTAATGTCCATTGAACTGCTGTTGAATGCGGTCAATTTGAATTTAATGGGGTTTTCTAATTTTATTGACCCTGTGGGAATTAAAGGTCAGGTGTTTACCGTGTTTGTGATTACGGTAGCGGCGGCTGAAGCGGCGGTTGGCTTGGCAATTGTGCTTTCGATTTATCGCAATCGCGACACGATTGATATGGAGCAATTTAATTTGCTGAAGTGGTAAGAAAGTCGGTGAGAGCGCACATCGGTGCGCCTCTACATTCATGTTTTGACCAATAAGCTGAAGCACTATCACTCTTATGTCAATTTCGGAAGGGCGAAAGCTGAAACCCTTACAGTCAGAGAGTTTGAAGATTTGCTCCTAAGACATGAGTTTCTATCAGTTTCTCAACGCCCAAATGCTTTGCAGCAAAGGCTTTCAGCAATTAGCTTTGATAGTTCTTTTCCCAGAGTGACAATAGAGCGCTATAGCAATCCTAAATAGGTTGTGAAAAATCAAAAAATAGAAAAAAGCATTGAAACTCTTTACCATTGCCCATTGCCCATTGCCCATTCCCGAAAATTATCAGATTTTTGGACACGACTCAAATAGGATTGCTATATGACGCCAGCATCACAGGAAAGTGGAATCCGAATTGTAGAAGTGCGAGTTCGCAACTTTCGTTCCCTCAAACAGGTGGATGTGAACCTCGATCAAATAACTATTCTCATCGGAGAGAACAACTCGGGCAAAACCAGTTTCCTAGAAGCTCTTCATGCAGCAATTGGATTAGGCAGACGCAATAGTCTTGTTGAAGATATCTATCTAGCTCCAGGAGAATATAAAGTACCCAAGGAACGAGCAGTAACTATTGATATTCTTATTCGCCCAGTTAATGCTAAAGGCAATATTATTGATGCTTTTCCCGCAGATAGCTTTTGGCTTGCTCTTTGGGGAAACGGAATTTCGCAAGATGCTCAAGACAATGATTTTGTCGCAATTCGCACTCAGACAAAGTGGGATGAGGTACGTCGTGAGTACGTTACAGAACGGAGATTTTTACAAGGTTGGCAGCTTGATCCGAGTAAATGGGAAGAGTCCCAGGTAAAAGACATTGCTGGTTCTGTGTTGTTTAGTCACATTGAGCCGTTAGCACTTTACTTAATCGATGCTAAACGAGATATCCAAGAGGAAATGTATAATAAAAATTCCTTTTGGAATCGATTAGTTTCTGACTTGGGGCTGACAGATGACAAAGTGGAAAGATTTGAAAATAGTCTGGGTGAGTTAAACAAAGAAATAACGAACTCTAGCGAAGTTCTTCAACACGTTCAGACTCATCTAAATGAGCTATATCAAACGATTTCCTGTGAGCAAGATAGCGTTTTCATTAATCCAATTCCCCGTCATCTCCGAAATCTGAGTAAAGGGGCAGACATCAACTTCGCAACCAGAGGTGCTCAAACATTTCCTCTTGCTCGACATGGAATGGGAACACGGAGTTTGGCTGTTCTGTTGACCTTCCGAGCCTACATGACGTGGCGGAAAAGAGATGTTCAGGATGGGACGGTACATCCAATGTTAGGTTTAGAGGAACCAGAAGCTCATCTCCATCCTCAAGCACAACGAGCGCTCTTTGAGCAGATTGAACAGATTCCAGGTCAACGAATCGTCAGTACTCATTCACCTTATATTGCCAGCCAAGCGCCGATCTCAACGTTTCGCCACTTCCGAAAAAATGGAGCCGATACAATCGTCACCCAACTGGATACTTCTTTACTGATAGAGGAAGATCTACGCAAAATTGATCGGATGGTGATGAATACTAGGGGAGACTTGCTTTATGCTCGTGCTGTTATTCTCTTCGAGGGTGAAACTGAAGAACAAGCACTCCCTGAATTTGCACAGAAGTATTGGGAACTATCACCTAATGCTCTCGGAATCAGTTTAATTGGGGTTGGAGGTTATGGAAACTATTTACCTTTTCTTACACTTGTATCCAATTTTGGAATTCCCTGGTACATTTTCTCAGATGCCGAAGAATTAGCTATTAAAAGGGTTGAATCAGCCTTACAAAAAATTGGTATTTCAGATTACTCTCAACATTCAAATATTTTATTTATGTCTGATAGAAATAATTTTGAGTCTTATCTTGTGAAGGAAGGCTATGGTGATGTCATTCAAACTATGCTTGACACCTGTAATGAAAAAACAGCCTATCTTAGGGAATATATGAAAGACAAGCATGGTCAGAACTTAACAAAAAAAATCATCAGAGACTATAAATCCGAAGGTGGTGATATTAGAGCAATGATTGATATTCTGAGTGGAGACAAGACTAAATATGCCTTACCGCTTGCACAAGCGATTACAAACCTGACTGATGAAAAACGCCGATTTCCCGGCAAAATACGACAATTGTTTGAACAAATTTCCGATGATATTGGTCTTCAAAAGCGATAAATTTAAAATCTATGAGTATTCATCTTTCAGAAACTCAAAAACAGATCGTTCAGCATGGTGATGGAGCTTTGCTTGTCATCGCAGGTCCAGGCTCTGGTAAAACTCGCGTCTTAACTGAACGAATTCGTAGACTTCTGACAGAAAGTAAAGGACATTTTCGAATACTGGCGCTGACATTCACAAACAAAGCGGCGAATGAAATGAGGGAGCGTCTGGCTGAATTTCCAGATATCCATCAACGGGCATTCATTGGAACACTACATAGCTTTTGCTTAGAAGTATTGGCGAACAGAGGTAAATCTGTGGGGATTGAAGGAAGACCTAATCTTCTAGAATCTAATCAAGATCGGAGGCAGATTCTACTCCAAGCGGTGATGGATGATCCAAAATTACAACTTGAATTGTATGCCACTGGAGATGCTAAGTCACAACGAAAAAAGTTAAGTGAATGGTTTAATACGATTGAACGGTCAAAAAAAGATCTGTATCCACCGGAAGCCATCGGAGACTACACGGATAGAAGGGTTTATGAAGCGTACAATCAAGCTCTTCGCTCTTCTAACACAGTAGATTTTGATGATTTACTCTTACTGACTTATCAACTGTTTACAGAAAGACCCAAAATTGCTGATTTCTACCGTCGCCAGTATCGATACATTTGCATTGATGAAGCCCAGGATCTCAATGAAGCACAATATCAGGTCATTTGTGCTTTATGTGGCTCTGAATATCGCCATGTCATGATGGTTGGAGATCCAAAGCAGGCGATTTTTGGGTGGAATGGAGCCGATCCTAAGTATCTTGAACGGTTTGAACGAGATTTCCAAGCTAAAAGGATTGAGATGAGAGAAAATTTCCGCTCATCTAAAGCTGTTGTCCGTACAGCCAAAAAGTTAGATCCAAATTATAGAGTAGAAGGTTCAGAAGATTCTCTACCAATTCTAGGATACATCCATCTTCTCGTTGCTGATGACGAGAAAAATGAAGCTATTCTGGTGGTGAATTACCTGCAAGCTCTCATAAAGCAGGGACATCCAGATATTGAGGGTTCCCTGACATTAGAACACTGTACAATTCTGGGACGTACTAGGTACGTGTTGTCAGAGGTAGAAGAAGAGCTAAGTCAACGCCAAATCCCTTACTACAAGCAACTTTCTCCTCAAGATGAAAGTGAATCTGATCTTATAAAAGACTTTCAAGTTTGCTTGCGACTATTGGTGAATCCACGCGATCGCTTTCATCTCAGTATTCTTCTCAATCGTTGGCAAATTGATGAACAATATATTCCTTTACAGGATAGGGATGATGGTTTGAAGCTGATTACAACTTTAACCAAACTCACATCTAATAATCCTAATCCAGAAATCGTGTTAAACGCTATTCAAAAGTTGGGATATACAGAACCGGGAAACTGTCAGTTTTTGAAAGCGATGGACAGTTTAAATACATTTGCACAGACGATCGAAAACGAAGAGGAACGAGCTCTTATTATGGAGGATATTCTACTATGGCGTAGACATTGGGATATTTTTCTACGCTCTCAACCAGGAGGCAAACACAGTCTTACTTCGTTTCTGAGCCAAGTTGCGATGGGAACCACTCAGCAACCCAAGCAAGAAGGTTTGGCACTGCTTACAGTTCACTCCTCGAAAGGCTTAGAGTTCGATGTAGTATTCCTGGTAGGTATGACCGAGGGAACGTTTCCAGATTATCGGGCAAAAGGTGAGGCTTTAGAGGAAGAGAAGCGCAATATGTTTGTTGCAACTACTCGTGCCAGAAGAATTCTAGTTTTTTCTTATCCGAGAACCAAGAAAATGCCTTGGGGAGATATTCGTGAGCAACAACCTTCACGATATTTAAGGATGTTCCAGCTAATTTAGAGGAAGCAGGAAATTGACTTGACAGTTTACGATTAGTTTTAATCACAACGCCAAATTTTAATCGTCTTATCCATACCTCCACTCACAAGTGTCTCACCATCGGGGCTGAAGGCAACAGCATAAACTTCCCAGCTATGCCCATTCAAAGTAGCCAGGGTTTGCCTATCATACAATTGCCAAATCTTAATCGTTTTATCCATACTACCACTGGCTAACGTGTAACCATCAGGACTAAATGCTAATGTCCGTACTCGTTGAGTATGACCCCTGAGAGTACCGAGTTCCCGTCTTTCCCCTACCTGCCATAATGTAATTGTGCCATCGCTTTTTCCGGTAGCCAGGAGTTGCCCATCGGGGCTAAAGGCGACGGAATAGAAAAAGCCGAAACGTAACTGGCTATGACCAAAACTATCCTGTTCTTCCCCTGTACTGATTTGCCATAATTTCACTGTTCCATCCCCGCTAACACTGGCAATACTTTCTCCATCAGGACTGATGGCAATATCATTAATATAGGAGGTATGTCCTGTAAGCGTTTGTAATTCCCTACCCTGTTGGATATGCCATAACTTAATCGTGCCATCATTGCTACCACTGGTTAATATCTCTCCATCGGGACTAATGGCGAGGGAACTAATCCATTTCCGATGACCCGTGAGGGTTAAAATAAGTTTTCCATTCTCTACCTGCCAAAGTTTAATTGTTTGGTCATAACTTCCTGTAGCTAAATATTGACTATCCGGCGTAAATGCAACAGCACAGACTCGTTCAAGATGACCATTTAGAGTATGATACTCTCGTCCTTCTGGTAACTGCCATACCATAGCCGTGGCGTCTGCACTACCACTAGCAAGAATTAAGCCATCAGGACTAATCGCTACCGCTTCCACCGAACCCCAATGTCCATCTAAGGTTTGCACCACTTGCCAGTTAGTTACGGGAGGATTAGAGGGAGGCTGGAGGATAAGGGGATTCGCCGGAGTTGATGCGATCGCGCTTTGCTTTCCTGTTCCCTGAAATCCTGGCAGGCTAATCGATTGAGGCGATATCGATGGGGTAGGACATTGAGTTAACGAAATCGAGGGAAGTTGATTTAAATCCCGGAGAACTTCAGCGACAGATTGATAACGGTGATTGGTGGCTCGTTTCAGAAGTTTATCTAAAATATAGCCTAATTCATCACTAATCGAATTATTTTTTAAGTAACGCCGCCATATCCAGATATCCTCACCCGTATCAAACAATTTTTCAGGAACTACCTGGGTGAGTAAATGAATACAACTAACGCCTAAACTATACAAATCGCTGGCAAAAATGGCTTTTCCTTTAGCTTGTTCTGGGGCGATATAGTCTGGTGTCCCCACAGTCGTTCCCGTTTTTACTGTACCAATGGCATGTTTAGCCGCACCAAAATCAACTAAGACTAAATTACCCTTGATCACACCTTCTTCATTTTCCCCCGTTTCCCCAGTATAAATATGCCGACGACGAATAATATTTTCTGGCTTAATATCGCGATGAATCACAGAACGCGAGTGGATAAACTCAAGGATAGCTAGCAAATCTCGCAGCATCTCCCGAATCTGCTGTTCGTTGAATACCCCTTCCTTTGCCAGAATTTGGGCTAAATTTTGCCCATCAATAAACTCTTGGACTAAATATTGACGATTATCCTGGGTAAAATGAGCCAGCAATTCCGGAATCTGGGGATGTTTCCCTAACTCATCCAGACGCACGGCTTCTCGTTCAAATAATTCTGTCGCTTTCCGGACATCACTTGTCCCCTGATAGAGGGGGAAAAACTGCTTAATCACACATTGGGGTTTCGAGGGTTTGTCCTCATCCACCGCTAAAAACGTTTTGCCAAACCCCCCTTGTCCAATCAATCCCAGACTGCGGTAACGCTCTCGCAGCAGCAGCTTGGAACCACAACGTTGGCAAAACCGCATCCCATCCGGGTTTTGGGGGCGATTGCAGTGAGGATTGAGACAATAGCTCATGAGCAAAGGAAGATAAAGCCTTCGTCTCTATTTTGGCTTGATCAGGGCGCATTGCTTATAATAAATGAACATAACTATGTACATCAGTTTATGCTTCCCTACGAAATCACATCCCCAACAGAGGCACGAAATGGCTTTTTTCAGTTATTAGAACAGGTAGTACAAAATCATCAGATCTATATCATAAACTGCCGTGATGGTGAAAATGTTGCTTTGATTTCAGAGTCTGATTTAACCAGTTTAGTTGAAACTGTGTATCTATTTAGATCACCTGCCAATGCTCGTCGATTATTGGATGCTATAGAGGAATCTAAAGCCGGAAAAATTAAACCTCAAACGGTTGAAGAACTTGAGCAGGAGTTAGGGATTGAGCAAGAAAAAGAAATCTGAATCTGAACAGAGTAAACCAGTCGTCATTACTCGAATTCCTGGTTTTAGCTCTCAATTCAAAGAAGATTTAGCCTGGTGGTTTAAGCACAATTTTCAGAAAGCCTCAAAAATATTGGATTTAGTTAGTTTCTCCAATTTCATAACATTTCACTTCAAACACCTCCAATTCTCTGCGTTCCTCTGCGCTTACCTCTGCGTCCCTCTGCGTTAAACTATCATTCCAATACCCCCATCATCAACACCGCCAAATCCTAATCGTCTTATCCGAACTCCCACTCACCACAGTCTTTCGATCCGGACTGATCGCCACAGAATACACCGCACTGTTATGCCCTTTTAGAATATCAATAATTTTCCCTGTACTTAACTGCCAAAGCCGAACCGTCTCATCCGAACTCCCACTCACCAGAACCTTTCCATCCCGACTCATAGCCAGTGAATTAACCGAACCAAAATTCCCCGACAAGGTACTCATTTCTTTACCCGTTCCCAAATACCAAAGCTTAATCGTTTGATCCGAACTACCACTGGCAATTATTTTACCATCAGGACTAAATAACAGCGACTTAACCGCCGCTTTATGCCCACTCAACGTCATCATCAATTGACCTGTGGTTAAATCCCAAACCTTAATCGTCTTATCATCACTTCCACTGACAAGAATCTGACCATTAGGACTAATCGCTACGGCGTTAACTCGCCCTAGCCAATCGGAATGCTGAATTGATAAAGGAACTTCTTTACCCGTTTCCAGGTTCCACAGTTTAATCGTTCGATCATCACTTCCACTAATTAAACGTTGCCCATCTCGACTAAAGCCAATGGATTTAACTGAACTCGAATGTCCCATGAGGGTATGGAGTGCCTTTCCCCTGTCTAACGCCCACACTTTAATCGTATAATCGTTATTACCACAGGCAAGCCATTTCCCATCGGGGCTAAACGCAATTGATTTTACGCCATTAAACCAGGCAAAATTTTTAGCCAGAATCCCCATCTCCTGACCCGTTTTTAATTGCCAGAGTCGAAGGGTTTGGTCATCACTTCCACTGGCAAAAATCTCTCCCTGGGGACTAATCGCCACTGCATTAACCTTACCCGAATGAGTAGTTAAGGTTTGTACACAATGCCAGTGTTGAGCAATTAAACCAGACTCGGTGCGAGTTTCCAGTGTGGTTAGTCCCGTCCATACATCTTGCAGGGAATTACTAATCTGATGAATATTTTTGCCCACTCCCTGAAGTCCAGCGTCGAGTTCATGTCTTAACATTGCCAGGGAAAGGTATGAGGGTTCTGGTGTTTCTGAGGCGTTTGGGGGTGGCGAGGGGAATCGATTTTTGTCCTTGATGTTTTGTAGTTTATGGATTGTCTTCTGAAGTTGAACAATAGTTTCCTTGAGTTGTTCAATCTGTTGGTGTCGCTGGGAATTGACCTGTTGCGCGTTGGTTTCTAGGTGAGAGACTTGCTGGTTCAGGGGTTCGATGTAGTCATACCATTTCGCGATCGCGTCTTTTAGTTGTCCCAGCTTTAATCCTTGGTCGGTAACCTGGGGGGTTAAGGTGTCGAGTTTAGTTTTCAGGGGTTCAAGCTGTTGCTGAACTTGGAGGATAATCGCATCATGCTGTTGCTGGTTAGCGACGCTAAATTCAGCAAATCGCTTTTGAGTTTGGCTATCCAGGCGAATTAGTTCCTGGTTGAGGGTGTCAATGAGGGGGTTAATATAAGCCAGAATTCCTTCCGCTTGCAGGTGTTGTAATGCGTGTAATTGATCCAGTTGGGTTTGGGTTTGGCGATCGCGCTGTTGGGTTGTCTCGTCGAGTTGAGTTAGATGCAGCTGTAGAGGATGGATGAGTTGATAGATGTGGGCGATAATTTCCGCATGTTGTTGCTGATTCGCGCTATTGAATTGTTCCAGTTGGTTTTGGCTGCGGCTATCCAGTTGAATCAGTTGTTGATTCAGGGGTTCGATTAGCTGATGAATTTTCGCGATCGCCGCCTTATACTGTTGAGCATTAACATCCTTAAGGTGACTGATACGCTCCTGAGTCTGGATATCCAGTTGAGAGAATTCCTCGTGAATCGGTTCTAAATTTTGATACACCTGCGCGATCGCACTATCCTGGTGCTGACGGTTGAGTTGATGCAGCCGTTGGCGATTTAGGACATTTACCCCCAGAGTAAAGGTTAAGGGGGTAGCGGCGTAGATAACTTGCTGAGTCGCGGCTGCGATCGCGGTTCCCAAAAATGAACCCCCGATACAAACATATTCGGTAATATCGAGCCAGTGGCGTTGGGTCATGGCTGTCCTGGTGGCTAGTTGTCCCTGATTATCTTAATTATCTATCATCGCTCGAATTTGGGATTATAGTTTTTACCTCGTCCCGCGAGAAGCAACCCAGCCATAATCGATGATTTAGCATGGAAGGCTATCACTTGAACTACTCTTTGGATAGAGATTGTCCCAAACCTTAACCTGCTATGGTCTAACCAACGACTCAGTATAAATAGCAGGAGATCAACTCATGCCCTTGAATGTTACCCAAAAACTGATTCAATCCCATCTGGTTTCCGGTACGATGGAACCTGGTGCAGAAATTGCCCTCCGGATCGATCAGTCTCTTACCCAGGATGCCACAGGAACCATGGTTATGCTGGAGTTAGAAGCTATGGGCATTGATCGGGTTAAAACTGAGCTTTCAGCACAATACGTTGATCACAATCTCCTGCAAACCGACTATAAGAACGCCGACGATCATCTATTTTTGCGATCCGCCTGTCAACGGTTTGGCATTTGGTATAGTCGCCCTGGCAATGGTGTTAGCCATCCCGTTCAGATGGAACGGTTTGGTATTCCCGGCAAAACCTTGATTGGTTCCGATAGTCACACCCCAGCCGCAGGTTCCCTGGGAATGCTAGCATTTGGCGCTGGCGGAATTGATGTCGCCATGGCAATGGCGGGGGAACCCATGTTTGTGAAAATGCCCAGAGTCTTGGGTGTTAAACTTTCGGGGAAATTACCCGATTGGGTGAGTGCTAAAGATGTTGTCCTGGAAATGTTGCGCCGCTACGATGTCCACGGCTGTCGGGGCATGATTATTGAATATTATGGACCCGGACTTGCCCAACTCAGTGCCATGGATCGCCATGTTATCGCCAATATGGGGACGGAAATGGGAGCAACAACCACGGTTTTCCCCTCAGATGCTGGAGTTAAGCGATTTTTAGAGGCTCAAGGGCGAGGACAGGATTGGGTAGAACTTGTCGCCGATGAGGACGCTGAATATGATGTCTATGACATGATTAATTTGTCGGAACTGGTTCCCTTAATTGCCTGTCCCAGTAGTCCCGGAAATGTTGTTCCGGTTACCGAAGTGCAGGGACGTCCTGTAAATCAGGTGGTGATTGGTTCCTCCGCAAATCCCGGATTGCGTGATTTCTGGATAGTTAGCCAAATCGTCAAAGGACAAATTGTTCACGATCGCGTATCCTTTGATGTCAACCCAACCTCCCGCCAGGTGATTGAGAATTTAGCGGCAATGGATGACGCCTTTATGAATTTAATCCATGCTGGAGTACGATTTCATCAGGCAGGCTGTTTAGGCTGTATCGGCATGGGACAAGCACCCGCTTCTGATCAAATCTCTTTACGGACAATGCCGCGCAACTTCCCCGGACGTTCGGGAACGGCTGATGATCAAGTCTATTTATGTAGTCCAGAAACGGCTGTGGCGGCGGCTATCACCGGAGAAATCACTGATCCGCGTGAGTTAGAACAGCGTTTTGGTATCACCTATCCGCAATTCATTGCCCCAGAAACTGAAATCATTAATACCGATATGTTAGTGGTTCCACCAGAGGATGGCAGGACAGTGGAACTGGAAAAGGGACCCAATATTAAATCTTTCCCCGAATTTGCCGCCTTACTCAATGACATTTCTGTGCCTGTGCTGTTGAAAGTGGAGGATAATATTTCTACCGATGAAATATTACCCGCAGGGGCGCGGGTTTTACCTTATCGCAGTAATATTCCTGGCATTAGCCAGTTTGTCTATTACATGAAGGATGAGACATTTTGGCAACGGGCAGAAGCCGCTAAGGAAAAATCTGGGGGTCATGTTATTGTTGGCGGAAGTAACTATGCTCAGGGTTCTAGCCGCGAACACGCCGCGATCGCACCCCGCTATTTGGGGCAAGTGGCTGTCTTAGCTAAATCTTATGCCCGGATTGGTTGGCAAAATCTGGTGAATTTTGGGATTATGCCCCTAGAATTTGTCAATCCTCAAGATTACGACAGTATCAGCGAAGGGGATGAACTGGAAATTATTGGCTTACGGGAGGCGTTAGAGGCAGAGCGTTCAATTCCTGTAAAGAACCTCACCAAGGACATGATATATCCCATGACTCATAGCCTGAGTCCCCGTCAAGTAGAAATTATGCTTTGTGGCGGCTTGATCAATCAATTTAAAGCGAAATCACAAGACGCTCAACCTGTCAAGGTGTAATCCTAAATTTGGATTAACTACCCCCTTTTTGGTAGGGACAGAAGGTTCCCATAGAAAAATCCTCTTTCTCTGTGTTCGCGGAATAAATACGCGAACACATACCTCTTTTCTCCTACCTAGCCTGATTTGGAACAGAAGGAGAGTCCCACAGAACAAGAACGTCCAACCCAGTTTCCGCTAAGGAAAATACTGCCATCGTAGTCTAAACACCAATATCATACATCCATCGCAGAAAGTAAAATTGCAAATGCAAGACCTTACTACAAGCCCCAATCTGTGAGAACAGCTTTTATAGCATTCAAGTCAGCCATAAAATCAGTTCTGTGCCGATCTTTATCATCTTGTACTACCTGTTTAGGAGCTAATGGTATCAACTTTAAATTACATGTTTCAGCAATCGTTGAATATAGCGAACTCCAACCAGAGCTATCCATTTGGTTAAATAGCTCCAGAATTCTAGTTCCTGGTTCACAAAAAACTATATTTGCTAATGCAGCTCCATGAGGACTAATAATATATTTTGATTCACTAAAAAGTTGAGCCTGATTTGCTACAGTTAAATTATCTGGTACTATCGTCTGAAATCCAAAAGATATTAGCAGATCTTTGAGTTGGCTCTCGTTGATCACTCTCCGACCACTTTTCATATGGTCTCGTGTCAGATATATTCGGCGAAAAGATTCTTTTGTAGGTCTTTTTGTGAAAGCTGATTTGATGGTTTTACATAATTCAATACTCGGATTAAATCGCTTCTCATTTAGTTTAACTAAAATTATCTCTTTAGCCTGCAAAGACTGAATTCTTCTTGCATCTAATAGTTGCCAAAAATTAAATCCTAGTTTTTTTATGGCTTGCCTTTGATAAGGAGTTCCAAAAAATCCACAATGATAATATATTTTATCAACTTTAATTTCTTTCCTATGACTACTTAGATAAATGAGTTTTGGCAGGGTTTCATAAGTCCAGTGATAATATGAGTAATTTCTTCTCTGATGAACAAGACATACAATAGTTTTGTTTGGGAATCGTTTGACAACAGATGAAGGAACTAAGTTCTCTCTGCTCTGAGAACCTAACTCTCTCGGAAAATCAATGAATATACCGCTCTCATCATAAACCTCACCTTTTTGATTGACATATCCCGATTCAACTCTAAGCAGTGTTATTAACGAATTGATGCGTTGAATTACTTGATTATTCATAGGTGATAGGTGTCGAATCTTATTAGAACCAAGTTTTACTCCCTAAAATACCATAAAATTCAGGCTAACCTCGACAGGGGTTGGGCATCAAAAAATGGGGGGCATCCCATTTTGGACAAAGCATTACCTAAAGTACCGCAATTGCAAGGGTTTCAGCCCCATTCAAAGAGCCAACGTGCCAAGTTGGGATGCTCCCAAGAAATGAAGCTGTCCCTACAAAGCGTCTGGCTGTTGATTTTACAAGAATTTTTCCCGCACATCATATTCCACACCCGACACCTAGTCTCTTTAGCTTTGTTGTCACCTTTCAGGTTTGAGCGCAACTTTTCAACGGAGAGGGGGGGATTCGAACCCCCGATGGCTGTGACACCATAACAGATTTCGAGTCTGCCGCATTCAACCGCTCTGCCACCTCTCCAAATCTTTGTTCTATGATAGTAACATTCCTTGTGACTGTGTGGTATCCCAGTACAAAAATGCATTCAAAAAAGCGCTGCATCAGTACGGTTAGCCTCCAAGGTCGTTTCAAAGCCCTGTTCTGGTGTCCACTGAATCGCCCCATCACGCCCAGTCCAGTACAATTCAACCTGAGCATTTTGTAACACTTTGGCAGCTTGGGGTTCAATGACGTCCGCCGATGCGATCGCCACTTTGGGTTGGAGTATGTTTACCAATCGAGGAGTGAGAGGCTCACCAGACCACCATAGCACTTGAATTTGAGGCAAATTACTCCTTTGAGCGAATTGATTTTGCTCATCGGGTGGCATATCTCCTAAGAGTAACCAGGTTTGATCCTTAATTTGAAGCTGTACGATAGAAGGTTGGGCTTTGATTAATTCGAGCGTCGTTTTTTCTCCAGAACCCGTAGCACCAACGGCTAAGCGTTGTTCCGTTGAAACGACTTCATAAATTCCATTTTGAGATTGAACCGCTTCTGCAATCGCCTCTGTATCAGTGGGTAACGGTTCTGAATGGGCTAAGTCATAAAACCGCTTAACGGGTAAACTTTCCAATATTGGCACCCAACCACTCCGAAAACGAGGTTGTGAATCAACCGCCATCGCCCAATCCACCTGATTAACCCCCTGCTTTTGCAAAAAAGGCAGGATAGTAAAATTCGCGGTATCGGTTTCCCCACTATTGACAAGCGTCACTTGACCCTGATCCTGAATCACCAAAACTTGTTCTTGATCAGCCGCTAAAACAGTAACTTGAAACTGTTCTAGCCTGGATTGCCAAATGGGTAGGGCAATAATGGTTAAGGCGATTACACCGACGAATACGCCTCGCAGCTGCACACGCGAACTGATACAAGTGATGCCAATTAAGCCATAAAGCAGCAGCAACTGCGTCAGGGAAATTGTACCGAGGGCGACTGAACTAGCGGGTAAAGCATTAAAAAATCGCACCAGTTCCAGCAAGCCTTGAAGAGGATAGTACAACAATCCCGCGATCGCGCTACCGGCTAAGGGTGAAATTAATGCGACTAAGGCACTCAGAAAACCCCCCAAGCTAATTAAGCTAATCAAGGGTGTGCCGATAATATTGGCAACCACACTGTAGGGGGCAATCATGCCGAAGACGTACAGTTGTAAGGGTAATGTCCACAACAGTGCGGCTAAGGGAACGGCGATTAAAGCCGCAATGACCGAAGGTAACCAGTCGAGGTTCTTGACTAAGGGAGGTACGGTGACTAGCAATCCCAGAGTGGCTAAAAAACTTAACTGAAAGCCTAAATCCCAAATCCACAACGGATTGATAATCAACAAAATCGTCGCGGCGAGTAATAGAGAACCCAAGGGTTTAACTTGTCGATGAGTCAGCAGCGCCACTAATGCGCCTACTCCCATAATCGCAGCTCGTAGAACTGACGGTTGCAAACCCGTTAAGCCTACATAAATCAGTAACGCTGTGAGTCCAATCCCAAATTGCGTTTTTGTTCCCCACCGTTTCGTTAACGCTAATACTGCACCCAAAATCAACGACACATGAAACCCAGATGCTGCCAAGACATGAGCGAATCCAGTTTGGATAAATAGGTCGCGAATATCGTAAGGTAAATCGACGGCTTTGCGTCCCAATACAATTGAACTCAAAAGTAGACCCGTTGGACTTTCTAGCTGACGCACTTGGGCATGGATAATACGTTGGCGTAACATCCACCATCCCCATGTTGGTTCTTGATTTTCATCAGGAAAACTGACTTGTCGTCCACTTAAGCCAGCAAACGCACCTTCCTTGGTTAAATAGGTAGCAAAATCAAAGCCGCCAGGATTGGCTGCGGGTTTTGGTTTATATAAAACACCTGTGACAGAAATAGTTTGACCTGGAAAAAGACCCGTCGATTGCAATAAAGGAACCGTTACATATAACTTACCTGTGACACCTCGCGTCGTTGTGCCGCGATTTTCATTACTTTCCAGTTCAGTGAGTTGGGTAGCTTCTAGCCAAAATTGTCCTTTCTGCGATCGCGTCAGCCGAGGAACGGTTTCGACTTCGCCTTGAATGGTGACAACTTGCCCTTGCGCCGTATCCTGTCCAGACGCCACAAATTGACTGATGTCATTGGATTCAGGTTGAGGTAATCGCAGTTGCACATAGAGAAGGGCGATCACGGCAACAAGGGTAGTGGTCAACCATAATCGGGGTTTAGGTCCTGTGCGCCAAATCCGGGGGAACGCGATCGCACAAATTATGCCTATCCCGATTACACTCAGGATTAAAAGACTATACTCTTGCCAGGTAACAGTATGAGTAGGCAAGCCGACAATGGCTGTAGACAATAAGGCAAGAATATAAGCCACACTCAGTAGCGAACCACTGGCAAGATTCATCGCATAGCTAGACCGGGTTTCCAAACCAATACGGTATGAAAGAAACAAAAAGCACGATGCAGGTGTTCAAGTCGTCCCCTAAACCGATAACGTTTGAGAGGGAGATGATGACTTGAGTGGAAATCCTAATCCTTCTCGTTGCTGTAAGTAAAGTTGTGCTACTCGTCTGGCTAGGTTACGAATCCTGCCAATATAGCGTGTCCGTTCCGTTACCGAAATCACCCCTCTGGCATCCAGTAAATTGAATGTATGAGAGCATTTAAGAACATAGTCAAGACTGGGTAAGACAAGGCTTCTGTCAATGAGTTGCTTGGCTTCCTGCTCGTACAAACCAAACAGTGTCAATAATAAGTCGGGGTTAGAGGCTTCAAAATTATAGGTACATTGCTCTATTTCACCTTGGAGGTGAACATCGCCGTAGTCAAGGTGGTCATTCCACTGGATTTTGGTCATCGCATCGACTCCTTGTAGATACATGGAGATTCGTTCTAACCCATAGGTAATTTCGATGGAAACCGGGCGACAATCTACGCCACCGCATTGCTGGAAGTAGGTAAATTGGGTGATCTCCATGCCATCCAACCACACTTCCCAACCCGTTCCCCAGGCTCCGACAGTGGCATCTTCCCAGTTATCCTCGACAAAGCGAATATCATGATCTTCAGGATGAATGCCTAAAGCCCGGAGGGAATCGAGATAAATTTCTTGAATTGTGTTGGGTGAGGGTTTAATCAGGACTTGATACTGGTAATAGTGTTGAAAGCGATTGGGATTTTCCCCGTAGCGTCCATCGGTTGGTCGTCGGCAAGGTTCTACATAAGCTACTGACCAAGGTTCATCGCCAATGGATCTCAGAAACGTATGTGGGTTCTTGGTTCCGGCACCTTTTTCCATGTCGTAGGGTTGAGCAATCAGACAACCGCGATCGCTCCAGAACTGGTGTAACGTAGCAATTACAGACTGAAAATTCACACGACCTCCACATTTTGATTTTGGTCAAAATCTATCACTACATTCTGGCATCTTACTTGGTTGTCCCGGATGGATACCTGGTTCGTGGGTTAAGCGAGGGCGGGGGAGTTGAGTGTGTTCGTCTGAAGGTAGGCAGGTGATTGGCTACTTGAGTGTAACAGGATAGTGCGATCGACATAGTGCCTGAGTAGTTTGCTGGAAGGTGTTCTCTGCGTAAAGGAGTAGAGCAAAAAAAACTTAGTCGGCTAAATCCCTTAATTTGAGAGGATTCCAGCCTTCCTCCAAAAAAAAATCTCTCAAAAGGTTGACAACTCCAGAAATAGCCACTACATTGGTAAATGCGCTTGAAACGGAGTTCACTCCCAACCCAAGCGTCCGAACCAAGACAAATCAATAGTTTGAAAGCCAAGCATACAAAACTCCTTGTCAAAAAACTTCGAGGGGAATCAGGAAACTGAGACTCTCTCAACTAATAAGGATAACTTGGAAATGTCCCCTATTAATAGGAGACATTTCGGAGCCTAGAAAAAAACACTCTAATATGGAGAGTTTGATCCTGGCTCAGGATGAACGCTGGCGGTCTGCTTAACACATGCAAGTCGAACGGAAATCTTCGGATTTTAGTGGCGGACGGGTGAGTAACGCGTGAGAATCTAGCTTCAGGATGGGGACAACAGTAGGAAACTGCTGCTAATACCCGATGTGCCGGAAGGTGAAAGATTTATTGCCTGAAGATGAGCTCGCGTCCGATTAGCTAGTTGGTAGTGTAAGAGACTACCAAGGCGACGATCGGTAGCTGGTCTGAGAGGATGACCAGCCACACTGGGACTGAGACACGGCCCAGACTCCTACGGGAGGCAGCAGTGGGGAATTTTCCGCAATGGGCGAAAGCCTGACGGAGCAAGACCGCGTGAGGGAGGAAGGCTCTTGGGTTGTAAACCTCTTTTCTCTGGG
>NZ_JAVJQN010000033.1:0-84789 GCF_040218245.1 Coleofasciculus sp. E1-EBD-02
TGTAGTGGGTGTCGATCTGGGCATAAAAGCGTTAGCCGTGTTGTCTACCGGGATTGTAGTGGAGGGGGCGAAAGCTTACCGAAAGTACGAGAAAAAACTCTCACGACGGCAATGGATAAATCGTCATAAACAAATTGGTTCAGTTAATTGGAAGAAAGCTCAAATTAAGATAGCTAGACTCCATCGAAAAATAGCCAACATTCGCAAAGATACATTGCACAAACTCACATCCTATTTAGCCCAAAACCACAGCCGAATAGGAATAGAGAATCTTAATGTGTCGGGCATGATGGCTAATCACAAATTGGCGAAAGCTATTCAGGATATGGGCTTTCATGAGTTCAAACGCCAGTTAGAGTATAAGTGCCAGTTGTACGGATCAAGCTTGGTTGTAGTAGACCGATGGTATCCCTCAACTAAAACCTGCTCAAGATGCCATACCGTCCAAGAGGAGATGCCTTTATCAGAGCGAGTTTTCCGGTGCGATAACTGCGGACTGGAAATCGACAGAGATTTTAATGCCTCCATTAATTTGGAGATAGCCGCCAGTTAGGTGGGGAAGTGCCTGTGGACTGGTTGAGTGCCGTCACCGTCAGAGCGAAGCAGGAAGTAAGCATCAAAGTTAAGTCTGACTAAGGTTGACCAACTTTGAGTAGGTCTTTCATAACGGTTCCAGGTGTAGGGGAGCGGGGGAGAGATTGTCAACCTATGTATTATCGAATACATCTTTGCTGCAAGCCCCTCCCGATTTAAAATTTAGCCTTTATTTCTTTTGGCTGGAATTCTCTGGCGTATCAACCTTGGGTACAATGTCAGGACGATCTTTATTTTCCCAACCGGCTGGACGTTTGGAGTTATACCAGGCGATAGAGCCGAGGACAACAGCGGCGATAAAGCCGATCACATAGACCAATGTAAACGAGAATGGAAATTCAGAAGCTTGAGCCGCTCCTGCTTCCATCAATAAATTCAAATACATAGATTCACTCCTTATCCTATT
This sequence comes from Coleofasciculus sp. E1-EBD-02, assembly GCF_040218245.1. Classification (NCBI taxonomy): domain Bacteria; kingdom Bacillati; phylum Cyanobacteriota; class Cyanophyceae; order Coleofasciculales; family Coleofasciculaceae; genus Coleofasciculus; species Coleofasciculus sp. E1-EBD-02. The sequence continues at coordinate 1,001 of NZ_JAVJQN010000033.1, forward strand.
TTGGCTATCCTATCAAAACTTTCAGGAGTATCTATCACCCCTGAGACCGAATTGCCCTGACAAAGATGTTGGGGAAGCTGGGGAGTTGGGGGAGATGAGGGAGATGAGGGAGATGAGGGAGATGGGGGAGATGAGGGCGGGTTTTGAACCAACGTTATCGTCAATAGTAAAACGAAAGTCCCTAAACCCGCCCCTACAAATCAGGTTCCCTTGAAGGTTGGGAAGGTTCAATTTTTCCCTATACCCGACACCCGACACCCAACACCCGACACCCATTAGTACCCTCAAGTCCCTTGTCACCCCCTCAGGGTCACAACTTTACTCCTCAGACGCAGGAGGAGCAGTGACTGGTGCAGGTGCAGGTGCCGCCGGAGCGGGTTCAGGTGCAGCTTTGCGAGACGCTGGAGGCGCTGGGGGCGGTGCCACAGGCGCTGGGGCTGGGGCTGGGGCTGGGGCTGGCGGAGCCGAAACCGCTGCAGGTTGAGCTGGGGCTGGGGCTGGGGCTGGTGGAGCGGGTTTGGGTGCAGGTGCAGGTGCTGACCGTCTGGGTGGTGGGTTGCTGGGCGCTGTGTTGCGAACCGGGGCTTGGCGACGGGAGGAACGGGCGGGTGCAGGTTGGCTCCTAGTGTTACTGCGACTACTTCCACCACTGCTTCTGCTGCTGCTTGAACGTCGTGGGGAATAACTACGACTGGTGGAACGAGAGGTTGAGCGTCTGGTGGTCGAAGCGCGGCGGCTTGTCCGTCTTCTGCTAGAGTGAGTCTGGTTTGTCTTCTTGGTATAGGTTTTTTTCGGCTCGATTGGCTTGGCTTCAATCGTCCCTTCCCGACCATCGAGTTTATCCGGTCGATCCGGAAAGTCTTCCGCCCTCATATTTTCGACGGCTTCTTCCATGAACTCATGCCAAGTAATGGCGGCGGTGCTACTGGCTCCCCAAGTCGGTTTATTATCATCATTACCCAGCCAAACGCCAGTCACCAGTTGGGGAATGTACCCGATGAACCAGAGGTCACGGGCTTCGTCTGAAGTGCCTGTTTTGCCCGCCACGACGCGATCGCGTAACTGAGCGTTCCCCCCTGTCCCAGACGTGACCACATTGCGAAGCATCCAGGTCATAATGGCGGCAGTGTCTTCGTCAATGGCTCGCTCGCGTTGGATCTGTTCTCGATAAATCACCTTACCCTGTCGATCCAGAATGCGGCGAATCCCATGGGGGTGGACGTGTACGCCTTGAGTGGCTAAAGTGCCATAAGCACTGGTCAACTCCAGTAAATTCACTTCTGACGCCCCCAATGCCAAGGAATAGGTTTTGTTGAGGGTCGATTCAATGCCCATTTTCTCGGCAATTTCCACCACTGGGTCCCAACCCACCTTGATTAAGGTTTTCACTGCCACAATGTTCACTGAATGGGTGAGAGCATCCCGAATCGAAGTCCAACCGCGAAAGTTTTCACTATAGTTCTTGGGTTCATAGCCATCAACGACAAAGGGGGCATCCTGATAACTTTGATAGGGAGAGAACCCTGCCGCGATCGCGGTTGTGTAAACAAATGTTTTAAATGTCGAACCCGGTTGACGTTGTGCCTGGGTGACGCGGTTAAATTGCTGATCTAAAAACTCCTTACCCCCAACCATGGCTTTGATTTGACCATTACGCGGATCAATTGCCACTAATGCGGCTTGTTCAAACCGTTGGTATTTGCCATAGGTTTCGATTGTCTCTGCCACCGCTGCTTCTGCGGCTACTTGCCACTGCGGATTGAGGGTTGTTTCCACAATCAATCCCTTTTTGCCTAAAACATCGGGGGGAACGTATTTCGGCAGTTCTTGTTGAATATATTCCGTAAAATAAGACGCCTGTCTGTCTAAACGCTTCGGGTTGCTGCGCTTTGTTCGGAGAGGAGTCGCGATCGCGGCGTCTGCTTCCCCTTCGGTAATATACCCATTTTTCTGCATCCGGCGCAGCACCACATTCCGCCGCTCGTGGGCTATTCTTTTGTTAATAAAGGGAGAATACTCGCTCGGTGCGGGTGGCAAGGCTGCCAAGGTTGCCATTTCCGCTAAAGTCAATTCTGTGACGGGTTTACTAAAATACACCCAAGCCGCATCCGCGACGCCATACGCCCCAGACCCCAAATACACCAGATTCAAATAGCGCTCCAAGATTTGATCTTTCTCCAAATCCTGCTCAATTTTTTGCGCCATCCGCATTTCTTTGAGCTTGCGCCCTAGGGTTTGTTGCTGATCAAAATAGACAATCCGCGCCAACTGCTGGGTGATCGTACTGCCGCCTTCTACCACATCTCTGGCTAACAGATTCGAGAACGCCGCCCGGACAATCCCTTGGTAATCCAATCCGCTATGATTTTCAAAGCGTTGGTCTTCTATCGAAATAAACGCTTGCTTCAGCCTGTCCGGAATTTCCCATATTTTTAGATTATCGTGGGTAGCAGGTCCAATTTGCTGGAGAATCGTACCATCGGCGGCTTTTACGGTAATCGTCTCATCCCGGATATAGGTCAACACATCATCCGTGGACTCCGGTAAAGTTTCTTCCAGGGTTTGCCAACCCAAACCGAAGGCGATCGCACCGCCACTGATCCCCACCATTCCTATCCCCACCCAAAACTTACGCCGACGATAGATAGGAGGGGGTCCGACAAATGACTTAACCAAGGTACTGGGAATTCCCTTGATCCCATTCATCGTCACCGTTACACCCCGTCGGCATCGTCTCACCAGACCCAAGCGTGGTGACGGTTTTGCCTGGGAGTCTGGTTGAATCTGATCCTCTGAGGCAGCCTGGGTTGGTTGTTCCGTTACTGCCTCCGAATTCAACTGACTTGATGGATCTTCGTGCTTTGGGATAGAATTTGACACTTGAACTCCTCAATTAAACCACAAGCCGCCATGACCTTTTGCTTATTTTAGGGCTTGGGATCAAAATTTGCCGGATGGATGAAGCCAAGCTTCCTTCTCAGTAAAATCCCGATGCGTAAGACTTGGCAATCTAGCGTCATCCTAGCATCGGTTTCGTTGGCGTTGATGTGTCGCCTGGGTTTAATCGATTTTGTCTACCAATGGTTATCATTTTTTCTTTTTAAGCGGTTTAAGTCACTCCAGCGCTCAAATTGTATCTCAACTATTGGAAAAATCCCACCGTACCCAGGAATACTGGGATTGGGGGCCAGTTCGGACACCATGAGGCGAGATCGCCAGCACCTGAACCCGTTCAAGCCTGGATAGCTCAACCTCCGGCTTGGCTGGATGTTCAACCCATCTAGAATCAACCTGATGTTGGGCTAATTGACTTAGATTTAGGAGAGTAAGAAGCGATTCGTTTCGGGCTTCGCCGATCTTGATTGAAATGTTGCGCTGGCGATATCAGGCAACTGAGTAGAAAACAAAGATTGATGGGCAAAATAATCAGCGATCGCGCCATTTTTCTGGTATATTTTTTATCATGGGAAAATGTGTCCACCTATAGACTCTATACTCGTCACTTCAAATTCTGTTTATGTCAACGTCTCACTCGGATAAAAAAAAGTCAGTTCAACCTAGGCAACAATCCGATCCTCAATTGCAAGCGATCGCTTACAGCTTAGATAGTCTCGTTCCAGGATTTTATCTTTGGCTAGGTGATCTGAAAATTAGGTTAGGTGGGAGTGAACCAGAAGAAACCTATCCTGGAATTATTCATAGTTGGTGGGGTATAGCACTGGTTCTACCTGGGTATCGGATCTATAGTACCTATCAAGGTAGCTATGACCCTTGATCAGCATGATCTGGATGGCATTGCCAAAATCACGGTTAAAATTCTGCCAACTCCTGAATTTGAAGCGCTTTTAATTGCTGCCGGATATAGTAAGATGGGTACGGCTCCAGCTAAAGGGAATCGGATTAAAGTTTGGTAGGTTCACGCAAGTTTCAGGCGAATAGAAGCAATTTATAGTCCAGATGGGGCAGTTGCTATTACGGCTTATCATGTCACTTGATCGGCGATCGAACTCTCTCCCCTCAACCAAACCCTAACGCGATCGCACTTATATTTTTACCCATTTCATTTATAGGATAGAGGCTTGACTTTGGCTAATTTTTTAGGTATTCTTTCATCATGGGAAAATGTGCCAGCCTATAAACTCTATACTGATCACTTCAAAGGCAAACAGCAACAGGAGCGATCGCAAGATTTCCCTGATGGTTATTTATCCTGTGAAAGGAATAGAACGACGATAAAGGATTTGGGGATAATATTGATTGTAGGGGCGCACCGACGTGCGCCCTTGCTGATGTGCGCCCTTAGCCCTTATAAGATATTTGCCCTGACATTATTTGTACCTTGACACACAGATGCTGCGATCGCACGATTATCAGTGTATTGGGTGGGAAGGGGTTAAGCCTGGTTATCCGATGGGATGCAGCCAAAGCGCGATCGCATGAATTATTTATCCCGTAGGGTGCGTTAGGCGCTGGCTTGGGTTAATGTCAAAATTTGGGATTTTCACGCCGTAACGCACCGTTTTCGGTTAGGGTGGTGCGTTACACTTGCGTTTTCATACCCTACAGCGATCGCACTCAGATTGATGATACGATCAATACAATATTCTCGTTACCCCAGACGGAAAAATGCCTCTTCAATCCATAAGTACAGAACATATCGCCATTGATCCTGGCTATTGTTTCGGTAAACCCCGCATTGCGGGTACAAGAATCCCAGTGGCGACGATTGCCAAACTGTATCTGGAGATGGGAGAATCCCTGGAGGATATTGCTACTGAGTATGATTTATCTTTGGCATCGGTTTATGCGGCAATGGCTTATTATTATGATCATCGCCAAGACATTGACCGTTATACGGCTGAAAGTGAGGCTTATGTGGAACAAATAAGGCGTAATAATACTCCCTCCCGTCTGCAGGAAAAGTTGAGAGAAAGTCGGGGTGAGTAATCGGATTCGGTTTCACTTAGATGAACAGGTGAAATCTGTGATTGCTCGTGAGTTACGGCGTCGGGGTATTGATGTGACAACAACCGTTGAAGCTGGGTTGCGTACTCAAAGTGATAGCGCACAGTTAGCGTTTATCTGTCAAGAGAAACGAGTGCTTTTTACTCAGGATGATGATTTTCTTAGAATGGCTAGCTTGACTAATGATCATCCAGGTATTGCTTATTGTCAACAAGGAAGTCGTTCGATTGGACAAATCATTGAAAGTCTGGTTCTGATTTATGAAGTTTGTACACCAGAGGAAATGGTTGGACGTGTCGAGTTTCTATAGAGGTGATCGCACTCAACCTACCAATCGCGCGATCGCACTTCTTTTTTTACCCATTTATACGACAGAGGCTTGACTTTGGCTAATTTTTTAGGTACTATTTCATCATGGAAAAATGTGCCAGCCTATAGACTCTTTCCTCATCACTTCAAAAACACAGATTACACGGATTGAGTGACACTAAAGAGAAGATTCAATAGTGAAGCACACAGATGGACACAGAGGACTTAATAATTTCCCGACAAGTCTTACATCCTCTGGCTATTGAGAACTAACACCTCAGTGAAATCAGTATGACTAACTTCTCACTCCTCACCCTTAACGTTTCTATAAATCAGTGAAAGAGCGTGTTACTGCGATCGCCTCCGATATTTGGTTAAAATTAAAGGGGTATATACTTCAACACTATAGAACTATAGATGCCTGCTAAGGATATTTATCATAATGCTGTGAGATTTGCATTGGTTAAAGATGGCTGGGAGATTTTAACGGAAGATTATTCTTTAGAGTATGGTGGTGATCGCCTATACGTGGATATTGCAGCGGAAAAACCAATCGCAGCAGCCAAACAGGGTCAAAAGATTCTTGTCGAAGTTAAAAGTTTTTTAGGTCGCTCATTTATTAATGACTTAGAACGAGCTGTGGGTCAATATATTGTTTATCGAGATATTTTGATAGAGACAGGATTAGATTTTGAACTGTATTTGGCGATTACACAAGGAACCTATAAACGTTATTTTCAACGCCAGTTAGCTCAGATGATTATCAATCGAAATCAAGTGAAATTGTTAATCGTTGATCCAGAAAGTGAGGTGATTGTGGAATGGATAGATTAAAGCATTATCGGCAAATCATCCAAGATGTTTTAACAGAATATCATCAACTCAATGAAAAATCAGGTTCGACAACTGAAAGTGCTTTAGCTTTTGATCAGGTACACGATCAGTACCTTTTGCTGTTGATGGGATGGCACAAGGATGAGCGGATTAAGAGTGTGATGATTCATATTCGTTTAAAAGATAACAAAATTTGGATTGAGGAAGATTGGACAGAGGATGGAGTGGCGACAGAGTTATTGCACAAAGGAATTACACGAGAGGAGATTGTTTTAGCGTTTCATCCACCTCATGTTAGACAATATACTGAATTTGCGTTAGCGTAGCTTAACCGTTGGTATCGTCTAAGGATTAACTTGTAAGGAAAGCGGGTGCGATCGCAGGATTTCCCGGATGGTTAATCATCCTATCCGGTGAAAGGAATGGAACGACGATAAAGGATTTGGGGATAATATTGTAGGGGCGCACGTCAGACAAAGGGCGCACGGGGCGTGCGCCCCTACGGTTTCTCCCCTTGTGGAATATGTAATGCTCATCTATTTGACTTCGGGGTGCTACGCGACTACAAGATTGGCGATTCCACTTGCTCTTCTGTGGATTCATGTTTGCCGTTTTTCTCTGATTCTTGGGTAAATTCTTGAAATAATTCAAAAAATTTATTCAAAGCGGTTCTTTCATCTTCAGAATAAAATAGAATTATATTATCCCAGGATTGTCCGGTGCTAATGTTAAATTTTTCCTTAATCCAATTTGGGAATTCGACAAATTCTTGCTCGTGTTTGGTTGGGGGAATTCCTAATTGACGGCGGGCTAGGTTATAACCTGATAAACAAGAGCGCAGGTTGCTAATATGGGGCTTTCCTAGGTACATTGAAGGTCGTTTTTGTATTTTCTGGAGTAGATCATATAAGTCACTCATCTTTCACCTCTTGGTTTGGATTGTCACTTTATTTTAACTCAATTCCCATTAGGATTTAAAAGTCAGTCTCTGTAATTTGGAAATCGCCGCCAAAGTCTTTGATGGGACAGTAGAGGTTATTCAGCCAAGCTTTTCGGGAAATGCCCTGGTGATGAATATTATCAAAGATGAGTTCTTCTTCCCCTATTTTCACGGCAATTCCTTGATGTGGGCTTAAACTTTTTCGTTCCTTGGGTGATCCCACTCTTCCTCGTTAACCCAACCCTAACGCGATCGCACGATTATCAGTGTACTGGGTGGGAAGGGGTTAAGCCTGGTTATCTGATGGGGTTCAGCCTTGGCGCGATCGCATGAATTTATTTATCCCGTAGGGTGCGTTAGGCGCTGGCTTGGGTTCATTTTAAAAAATGGGGGATTTTATCGCCGTAACGCACCGTTTTCGGTTAGGGTGGTGCGTTACACTTGCGTTTTCGCACCCTACAAGATCCGCGATCGCACCAACCTCTCACTTCCTACGGCTACCGTTTCTATAAATCCGTGAAAGAGCGTGTTACTGCGATCGCAACAGCTAAGTTAGAATTGTTGTAGTCTAGGCAGGGAGTGAGGTAAGGATTGCGTTATAGCTTTGATTGGGACTCGACCAAAGACCAGCAAAATATTCGTAAACACCGGGTTTCTTTTCGTCAAGCCGCGACAATCTTTCGAGATCCTAACCAGCTTTCTATTTATGATCAGGAACATAGTCAGGAGGAAGAACGCTGGATTACGATGGGAATAGATAGCACAGGTGTGGTTCGCGTTGTCGTACATACTTACGAACAGATTAACGATGAATTGTGCCAAATTCGGATTATTTCGGCACGTAAAGCAACAAGTCGAGAAATGAGCCAGTATAGGGAGGGGAATTAATGAAAGCAGACTATGATTTTTCTAAGGGTGAACGTGGCAAGTTTTATCATCCTGATGCCGTTTTCAGCTTTCCCATTTATCTTGAACCCGATGTCAATGAGGTTATGAACAAGCTTGCCAATGAGAAGGGCGTTGAAGTTGAGATATTGGTGAATGAATGGCTCAGAGCTAATATAAAGCTGATTGAAAGTGTTCGGCGAACCAATTGATGGGGCGATCGCACTTCATTTCAACCAAGAGCAGCGATCGCACTTCTATTTTTACCCATTTATACGATAAAGGCTTGACTTTGGCTAATTTTGTAGGTACTATTTCATCATGGGAAAATGTGCCAGCCTATAGACTCTGTATTCGTCACTTCCAAAACACAGATTACACGGATTGAGTGACACTAATAAAGAAGACTCAATCGTGAAGCACACAGATTAACGAGAGAGGACTTAATAATATCCCGACAAGTCTTACATCTTCTGGCAATTGAGAACTAACGCCTCCGTGTAATCAGTGCGATTAATCTTTCACCCCCCCACCGCTACCGTTTCTATAAAATCAGTGAAATCAGTGTTACGCGATCGCACGATTATCAGTGTACTAGGTGGGAAGGGGTTGAGCCTGGTTATCTGATGGGGTTCAGACAAGGCGCGATCGCATTGGGTGGTTATGTGGGTTGAGTGTACATGGGTTGGGCGCAGGTTGGGATATGGGCGCACTTTCATTCCAAGGGTTGGTGGGTATTGCTGTGATCTTGCCGAAAAAGTTCCCCAATTTTCGGGTCATACCACCTGAAAAGAGGGGGCATCCATTCACGGACTATCTTTTTCTTTGGCGTAGATGGATAATACTTTTTGCAATACATCGCTGTCTGTCTGCCAATTTACATCGGTGTGGAACGCCTCTGGGTCTTTCGTCCCGTCTAGGTGTGTCCAGCGGGAACCGTAGAAATCGCTGATGACGACGATGAGCCGTTCACTGGCGCTAAGTTCGGCAGCTTCGATTGCGGCAACAAGTTGTTCTGCCTGGGTATAGGCAGTCGCCATCTCTTCTATTGCCTTATCATTATCGGTGTAAGCGCCACCCCAGGCAATCTGGAGAAACATTCCTAGGGAACCTCGCACCAGGTAGTAGTGCATGGCGTAGGAGTTGATACCATGCCCTGCATGACCGAGGAGAACATAATCTGCTATAGGCTGGGTGCCGACTTCCTCTACAAACCGAGCGATGCTATAGGGGCTGGGGATATCTGTCCGGGTGCTATACACCCACGGGGAAAGCTGGCGGAAAGCGCCGTGCATTTCTGCTGGGATATAGGGGAACGGCAGTCCCTCACTGGCAAAAAGCTCTCTGGCTTTGTCGAGAGAACTGGTATCTGGATTCATTGCTGCTCTTGCTTGGGATACATCCACTCTAGTGTGTCAGGATTCATAAAATTTTCCCTAATCTCTTCTTTGTTAAGTTCCGCCTTCAGCCACTCCAGCCGTTCCACCAGAACACCTTGCATTTCTATCAGTTCTTTTTCCCAGATCTTACCCTTGAAGTTGTTTTCTAAAACTTGCTTCGCTGATTCGGGGTCTAGTTGAATGATACGTTCTGCAAAATACCCGTCTATTATTGGCAAATCGGCGGGGTAATAACCTGCATATGTGTCTGATTTGCCTTTTGTATCGTCTAACATCTTTTTCCCGAAAAGTTTTCCAAAGATTAGGTCGTTATCAATCCCCGTTACATTACCTTTCCCGATAAAAAAGTTTTGAACATGCCGATCAAAGTTACCAATAATAATGTCGAGAAGAGACAGCCGGGAAAAGGCAAGCTGAGTGTTTAAGTCAAATTGTTCTAAATCTAATCCTCTTAATTCTTCTCTAGATGTCAATTTTTCTTTTCTTAACTGATTCGCCTTAATCTTAGATGCTTCTTGACCGGAAGCGCCTTGCATTAAAAGACCACGCACTTTGCCCTCTTTTCCAGGAATTTCCAGTGAGTCAACAATGAACGAGGCAACGATCGTATCCCCACCCAGCAGTTTGTCCATTTCGTAGGCAGCGACGTTGCGTTCAGCAATGCGTGGATTTTGACCAGGAATACCTAACCCCTCGCCCGCAATTTTGTCACCCGGCGTCATGACTAGCGAAAAGTTAGGATGCCTATCTTCATAATTGGGGTAACCATCAGCATCTAATTCCTCCGGCGCATTATCATCATCGGTTAGATTTATCAGCTTTATCGGTTTGAAAAACCAGAGTGATGTCCCCTGAACCTTCTTGAGACTTCCATCCGGTGCTTTTTGTACACCAAAGTTGAACGTAATTTTGTACAGTTTTTCGTTTACAGCCCCCCCTTTAATGGGTGTAGCCCTGACTATCTTTTTTTTAACAAAGTCGCGTTTTGAGTTCAGAGCTTCACTCTCTTGCCGAGCGGTTTCTTCAAAGGAATTTCTTAATCCTTTAACCTTTTTCTGCCCCGAATCCTCATTCTGAGAGCGTTGCTCTGTAACTTGAGTTTTGCCTTTTGATTCAAACTTGCCGATTAACTCTTTGACCCTGTTACACTGTACCACTGCCTTACCGGTATCAGTTTGAGAAATGAAGCGCGTCGAGATGGTATCAGATTTATCAGTTAAGGTTTTTCGCTGCACCGCCTTCCCCTTCTGCTGCACCACATGAGTCAATTCATGCGCCAACAACTCCTGTCCCCCCCGACTCCCCGGCTCATACGCGCCTTTACGAAAGAACACATCTTGCCCTGTCGTAAACGCCTTCGCCTGAATCGACTGATTCAACTGATCTGATGTCCCATCCGTATGCACCCGCACCCCACTAAAATCTGCCCCAAACGCCCCTTCCATCCGTTCCCGTATCCCATCATCTAGCGGTTGTCCGCCTCCCCTTGCCCGTTGAATCGAGGATTCCAAATCCGGCGACGCATCCATTTCTCCCCCAGTAGCATAACGCTGCACCGTCATCGCTGGGTGATGAGCCAATGGAGAAGGCTTCCTCGCCGCCACCGACATCGGGTATCGCGGTGTCTTCGCTTGTATCTTCGGCGGCGCATTAATATGATCCACCACCTGACGCGCTACCCTATCGGCTTCCTGTTCATACTGATCATTCGGTTGTCCAATCGTGAGTTTCGGTTGCATCGGTGGCGGTGTGTGGGGAACCGATTCGGGGATTAATAAGGTAGAACCCAAGCGTTCCGATGCTTCTCGTTTTGCCCGTATCTGTGCCAATTGTTCCTCATTGCTGCGGGTTGACTCAATTTTAGGTTGGGCGATAACCGGATGGGATTTAGATTGCGCTGGAATGGGTAGTATATCCGATTTTTTCTTCGCGTTTGCGGGTTTGGGGAGGGATTGATGAGTGGACATAATAATTAGGTATAGGTGATGGGAATAGAACCAGGTTAACAACTCTCCCGATAATGCGCGAACCTCCGCTTGATATATCTTTATATCCTTGGGGATAAAAAAATCAAAACACTGATTTCTCTGATTTATAGAGAGGTTTTGGGTTGGTGGTGAGAGGTTTGTCGCACTGATTTCACTGATATAGAGGGAGGTTAGGGGAATCTGGAGGTATAGGACATAACCATCGACCCTAAACCCCTGACTCTAATCCGCTAATTTTTCCATAAACGAATAAACATCAATATCAATACCCGCATTTAAATCACTAATTTTTTTAATTTGCTCTTTATTGAAATGAATCGCGGGGATATCAGTATAGGCGTAAATGACACCACAGACTAACGCCTCGTAATGCAAACAGACTTGGACTAACGACTCCCAGCCTGTTTCGAGTTGGCGAAAAACTGACTCCAAGTGTAAATCTAACGCTTGTGTCGGGTCAAGTTCGGCGGCTGGATTCAGTTGAGATCTCACTTCCCACACACTAAACTTGCGGGTGCGGGTCGTTGTTCTACCATTCGGATAAACCACCACATCACCTGTTTTCCACGTCTTTGTGGGTTTGATTCCGACCTGAGTTGTAATTTGGTCAGGATCAAGTTCAACCCCTGACAATTGGAAATAGGCATATACTTCATTCGTCTTTGCCATTATCTCCATCCCCTTATGGATTGGATTTTAGCTCAAAAATCATTAATATTAAGTCCTGTAAAATCTCCAGCGCCTCGTCCCCCTTTCGGTTTCACATAGATATTTCCGTCTCTATCCTTGTATAAATCGCATTTAGACGCCCCACCCTCACAATCTCGTTTCAGTTCATGAATATCTTCCCCAGCATCCTTAAGTCGTTGAATCTCTCCATCCGACAGTTTTCTATCACGCGAACCATCCCGTTCAGGATCATTTGGATCAATGTCTTGGGTTTGGGCTCTAAAAACGCCTCGAATAAAGTCTTCTAAAGCCTCGATCTGGTTCTGTGTCACCTCCCCAGCTTGCTGAAGGATTTCTTTGACTTTCTCAAGTGTATTATCAATCCCCTGGTCTATAGCATTAGGAATCTCACCAATGACCTCCCAGCCACCATGATTCAGCCAAATCGTGATTAAAACTCCAGTCGTAACAGTCAATGCCACGCCGATTCCTATGGGACCAAAAACCGCTAAGGGTGCCGCAGCAGAAGCAATAAGTTGCTTTTGTAAAGATTGATCAGATCGGTGAGTGTTGACTCGGGAAAAATCCGATTTAGCCTGAATCTGATCACCACCTGGCTGTACCCGAAGAATCAAAGCATCCCTTGGCTGCACCATCTGCGCTAAGACTTGAATCGGCGGCGGCGCATTCTTATGATCCACCCCCTGACGCGCTACCCTATCGGCTTCCGGTTCATCCTGATCCCCCGATTGCCCAATCGTCAGTTTCGGTTGCAGAGGTGGCGGTGCGTGGGGCAAGGATTGGGGGGTTAATAACGTGGAACCCAAACGTTCTGATGCTTCTCGTTGCGCCCGCATCTGTGCCAATTGTTCCTCATTACTGCGGGTTGACTCAATTTTGGGTTGGGCGATAACCGGATGGGATTGAATTGGCGCTGCTACGGGTTGGATATCCGCTTCCTGTTCTTTGTTTACCCCCGATTGCCCAATTGTCTGTTTCGGTTGCACCGGTGGCGGTGTGTGGGGAACCGATTCGGGGATTAATAAAGTAGAACCCATGCGTTCAGACGCTTCTCGTTGCGCCCGCATCTGTGCCAATTGTTCCTCATTACTGCGGGTTGACTCAATTTTCGGTTGGGCGACAACCGGATGGGATTTAGATTGCGCTGGAATGGGTAGGATATCCGATTTTTTCTTGGCGTTGGCGGGTTTGGGGAGGGATTGATGAGTGGACATAACACTGATTACTCTGATTTTTTTTGATGGTAAGGGTGGGTGGCTTATGTTAGAAGCACTGATTTCACAGAGGGGTTAGGGGTGGGTGGCAAAGGTTGGTAAGGATGATTCAAGGGTGCAATGCGATTTAGTTTTCTGTGTAATCTGTGTACCTCCTGCTAGGACTATGCTGGCTGAGACCTTCTTCTCTGTGTAATCTGTGTTTAAAACACTGATTTCACGGATTTTTTTTCAGGGTAGGGGTGGGTGGCTTATGTTAGAAGCACTGATTTCACAGAGGGGTTAGGGGTAGGTGGCAAAGGTTGGTAAGGATGATTCAAGGGTTGGCAGCTTCGATTTCACAGAGGGGTTAGGGATGGGTAGCAAAGGTTCGTCATACTGATTTCTGGGATGGGTTGGGTTCGGGTTGGTTTCTGCTGTTTTATCACAGTTTTTGGATCTTCGGGGGGGTTTGTAATAAAGCTTTTTTTCCTTGTCTAGATATATTGTTCCGCCACGGCTGCCATGGAGGGGCTAATTGATAATGCGTTTAACTTTGAGACTCGGTTCACCAAAATTAATCAGTAAACCCAGGCGCAGTTTCGTGGCTTTAAGGTAATTCAGGGTTTGGGCTTCAAATTCCTTAACTAACACCCTTACCGCCTTGGTTTCCACGATTATCTGGTCAAAGCATAAAAAATCCGCATTGTAGGTTCGATTTAACCGCACCCCCTTATAAAAAATCGGTAAGGGACATTCCCGATGATTGGGAATATTGTGCTGGTGAAACTCAATCTCCAACGAATCCTGATACACCACCTCCAAAAACCCCGCCCCCAACTCCCGATGCACCTCCTGTGCCGCGCCAATAATTTGATAGGTCTTCTCCTCATACAAATAACCCATCCTCAACCTCCTGCCTCAAACACTGATTACACCGATTTTCTTAGATTTTACCAGCAGCCTCACGATTGAATAACACAGATTACACAGACGCCTAAACAGTCCCCACCCCAATTTAATCAACCTGTGCCACCCACCACCAACCCCTCTGTGTCATTAGTGCCATTCACCTCTCACCTCCCACCCCTAACCCATAAAAAAATCAGTGTAACCCGTGCCACCCCAGAACTAACCCCTCTGTGTAATCAGTGCTACTCACCTGTGCCACCCATCACTAACCCATAAAAAAATCAGCGAAATCAGTGTTACCAGCCTTGCAATTCCCCTTGACCAATCGGACGTTCCATCTTCAGACATTCCTGAATCGCCGCCTGCTTAATATGCTTCATCTGCACCGCTTCCCCAGCACCCGCCGCTAAAAACGCCGCATTCATGGCAATCGTCTTAATATTTCCCCCTGCCATGTGCAGCTTTCCCAACTTCTTAAAATCCAACCCCTCTGTCGGCGTCTGTTGGGGAAACACCCGCCGCCAGATTTCCTCTCGTTCTTTGGCACCCGGATAGGGAAACTTGATAATAAACCGAATCCGACGAATAAACGCCTGATCCAACCCCGTCTGAATATTTGTCGTCAAAATCGCCAATCCCCGATACGTCTCCATTCGTTGCAACAAATAACTCACCTCAATATTGGCATGACGGTCATGGGAATCCTTCACCTCCGACCGTTTGCCAAACAGCGCATCCGCCTCATCAAAGAGCAAAATCGCCCCACTTCCTTCCGCCCCATCAAAGATGCGCCGCAGATTCTTCTCCGTCTCGCCAATATACTTACTCACCACCGCACTCAAATCAATGCGATAGACATCCAAGCGTAGGGTATTCCCCAATACCTCCGCCGCCAGGGTTTTCCCGGTTCCCGACATCCCCGAAAACAGGGCATTTATTCCCAATCCTCGCTGATTCTTTTGGGCAAATCCCCAGGTTTCATAGACCCTTCCCCGTTGCTGCACCTGTACCACCATCTCCCGCAGCATCCCCTTCTCTCTCTCCGGTAAAATTAAATCCTCCCATTCGGCGGTTGTCTCTATCCGCACTGCTAAGTCCTGCAACTGGGGACGGGCTTGGGTGCGGCAAATTTCCCAGAGGGGACTTTTTGCCACCTCTAAGGTGACAGGTTTCGGCGGTGGGGTTTCGGTGGTGGTTTTCCGGGTAGTGCGGCGTTTGCGCTTGGGTTTGCTTTCCTCTACGGGTTCAGGTGCAGGTGCAGGAGTAGCTTTGGCGGCTTCCTTGTTGGCGATTTCCTCCTCCAGACTCGTTTGCGCCCGAAGACACACCGTATAAATATCCCTGACACTCAGTTGAAACTGAGACACCAACGCCTCAATCTCCGCCTCCAGATGCACGGCTTTCTCGCCTAAAGCCCCTTGCCAAATCGCCTTCTGTTCCTCGGCGGTGGGGGGCTGCACTTCCCAGGTAATTAGCGATCGCATTCGTTGTCGCCCACGTTCGGGACTACTGACCATCAGAGGCAGATTAATCGTATCGATCAATTCCGATAACCCAGAGTTCATCCCCTCCTCCATCTCATCCCCATCCACGAATAGCACCGACTGACTCAATCGCCATTCCCGTTCACACAACTGCTTAACTAAACTCAGACTTCCCTGCTGAGGCGTCAACGCCGCTACCGATAAGCGATGGAGATTCAAATTCAACTGACGACAAACCGCCGCCGCGATCGCACTTTTACTCAATCCATCTACCCCGGATAACCCAATCACCGGCAATAATGTCCGGGATGACTCGACCCAAGTTGCCGCAATTTGCGCCACCATCTGCTGATGGGATGGCGGTAAAACGGCATAATCCTGTGCCGCCACGGACAAGGGCTGCACCATTCCCCGCAATCGCGAATCAATATAATCCTCCCCCAACAGATAATGGAAAATCCGCTCATCTATCCGCAAGGGACACTTAAGCCGACTCGTCCCCTCCCCCACTTCAATCAACCGCCACCAGCGCAAAGGCGCATCCGGACGCAAGGCAGCTAAATTCGGTTCTACAGAAAGCGCCCAGGCTAAACCAAACGTGGGATAATTCCGGTGCGCCTCCCCCTGTGCCTCAGCAGATAACGCCCCCCACTGTTCATCCAATTCCATCCCGGCACAGAGGAGCAATACATCCCGCTCAAACACTGATAACCGGAAGATCTGACAGAGTTGTATCAACGCCGAGGGTGGTGCATCCTCTTCCTCTTCTGGCGGCGCGATCGCGATCATCTCCGTCTCCTTTCCCTGACGCTGTTCTATCCGACCAATCAGCGCCTGTCGTACCTGTGCGATCGCATTCATCAGATCACGACGACTATTAGCTACATACCAATTTATAGTTGTTGTATCCTTTGCTACAGACATAGTTTTGGCTTTCCTCAAGATTGTTTCGGCTAAACCTGTCACGTTCTGATAATTCAAACTATTCTTTTCCTAAAAAAGGGTTAAATATTTAAATCTGTTTGATGTCTTAACACAACATCATAATTGCTCGTTTTTTACTCTGTTTCCGGAATAATTTACGAATTATCAGGGGATTCAGCCATTGTGAGAAGAATGTGCGGTTTTCAGGTATATTATCTATGGTGGATATTTTGTGGACAAAAATAATTCCAAGCTAGCTAAACCCCTTGAATGTTGGTAAAACATTGTATAAGTCTTGGTTTTCGTCTCCCGCCCAATATTCCCTTGGACGCATATATTTTATTAAACTTACAATAAAAATCATTACAAGGTATTGACAAAAACACAGATTACACAGATAAGGAAATGGCACAGACAGAACATTGAATAGTGAGGGACACAGATTAACACAGAAAACTAACTAATTTCCCCACAATCATCTTTTCCTCTTTTGCCTCCCCAGAACTAACGCTTCTGTGAAATCAGTGCGATTAACCCCCAAACACCCCACCCTTACCCTCTCCAAAAATCCGTGAAATCAGTGTGCCAGATTCTTACAATAGAAAGCACAAACCTCATTGCCTCAAACGCTGCTTGTGACTGTTTCTGCCTTTACCGCTGAACGCCTACTCTTTACACCGACTACCCCGGAAATCGATGCTATCCCCACCATCTTTGCCTTTCCCAATGACTACACCGTAGGCATCACCAGCCTAGGCTATCAAGTTGTTTGGGCAACCCTAGCCGAGCGATCTGACCTGCAAGTAAGTCGCTTGTTTACCGATTGTCATGAACCGTTGCCCAGACAAGCCGAATTACTCGGTTTCTCTATATCATGGGAACTCGATTATGTCAATATATTGTCCCTACTCGAATCCTTAGAAATTCCGGTACGATCAGCGCAACGGGACGATCACCATCCCCTCGTGTTTGGTGGCGGACCCGTACTCACCGCAAACCCAGAACCCTTTGCCGATTTCTTTGATGTGATCTTGTTAGGGGATGGGGAAACCCTATTAGGGGATTTCATTGACGCTTATAAACAGGTTCGCCACGCCGATAGAACCGAAAAATTGCGGCATTTAGCCCAAGTTCCAGGGATATATGTTCCCAGTCTGTATACGGTAACCTATCAGGATCAAACAGGCGCGATCGCATCCATTCAACCTGTTGATTCCCAGATTCCCGCCACCGTCACCAAGCAAACCTATCGCGGTAATACCCTATCCGCCTCCACCGTTGTTACCGAAAAAGCCGCTTGGGAAAATATTTACATGGTGGAAGTGGTACGCAGTTGCCCAGAAATGTGCCGCTTTTGTTTAGCTAGTTATTTAACCTTGCCCTTTCGCACGCCGAGTGCAACGGATTCGTTGATTCCAGCGATTGAACGCGGATTGACGGTAACTAAGCGGATTGGCTTACTGGGGGCGTCGGTGACTCAACATCCAGAGTTTGAAGTCTTGCTCGATTATCTGGCACAACCAGACTATGATGATGTCCGCTTGAGTATTGCCTCAGTACGAACCAATACCGTTACGCCCAAGCTAGCGGAAACCTTGTCGAAACGGGACACGCGATCAATTACTATTGCCGTGGAAAGTGGTTCGGAACGATTACGGCAAATCATTAATAAGAAATTGAATAATCAGGAGATCATCCAAGCGGCAATTAATGCCAAGGCTGGAGGATTAAAGGCACTCAAGCTTTATGGGATGGTGGGTGTCCCCGGCGAAGAAATGTCTGATGTGGAACAAACCGTAACCATGATGAAGGCGATCAAAAAAGCCGCCCCCGGTTTACGCTTAACCCTAGGATGCAGTACATTTGTACCCAAAGCCCATACCCCTTTTCAATGGTTTGGCGTGAATCCCGCTGCCCAGAAGCGGTTGAAGTATTTGCAGAAAACCTTGCGATCGCAGGGGATTGACTTTCGCCCGGAAAGCTATAATTGGTCAGTGATTCAGGCGCTAATCTCTAGAGGCGATCGCCGATTGTCGGAGTTGTTAGAATTAACGCGGCATTATGGCGACTCCGTGGGAAGTTTTCGACGGGCGTTTAAGCAATTAAAAGGCAAGTTGCCAGAATTGGATTTTTATGTGCATGACAATTGGTCAACAGAGCAAATATTGCCTTGGAGTCATTTACAAGGATCTTTACCTCAAGGTACATTATTAAAACATTTGGATGCGGCGATGTCATTCGTCAGGGAATAGGGAACAGGGAACAGGGAACAGGGAACAGGGAACAGGAGATGGGGGAGATGAGGCGGGTTTAGTTACATCTGTTCTACATAAAAACGATAACTCATGCAAGATTTAAAATCAGAACTCGCCCAATCTGTCGATGAAGCCGCCTGGGATTGGCTGGTTCCTCACGCTAAACGAGATGTTGTGATTGTGGTGAAGCCAGAGTTAGATCTACTCGATGTTGGAGTCGCGATCGCGAATGATGATACCTTGTCTGTCCAGTCTTGGATTAGTCACCAACAGCTTCACAAACCGTTTGCGAATCAATTAGCCGATTGGAATAGCGATCAAAGTAAACGTTTTCAAGCTTTGATTGTACAGCCCTATGTTTTAGTGCAAGAACTCGCCGCCTAAAACATTGCTGGGTTCAACCTCAATCAGCGGTTATGTTCCAGACGCGCCATGGAATGTCTGTACCAAACCATTGTAGGGGCGGGTTTAGGGACAATTGTAGGGGCGGGTTTAGGGACTAAATTCAGATATTCACCAATAACGGAACAACAAAACCCGCCCTTATTTAAGTAGGTCAGTGGCAATAAACTTACCTATAGTAAGTTATTTAAATAATCCTTAAACCCTTACAAATGACGAATGACGAATGACGAATGACGAATGACGAATGACGAATGACGAATGACGAATGACGAATGACGATCTTTACCGTTCACTTTAATTGTGTCCACCTACTTAAGTTCTATTTTTTCAGGAAATTCGATGTCTGACCCAGAGTAGCGCCAGTATGTCCAGTCGTCACCCACAATAAAGCTCTCGCACCATCCCGCAGGGATTTCTCAATCGGTTCCGGATCACGTCCTAACGACACAGGGACAGGTTTAAGAGTGATCCCGCGACTGCCAAACACAATTTCACCAATTACCCGCGCCCGCAGCATGTGATCGTCCGCCGTAATCAAATAGACACCATCAATTCCTTGGGCTTTCAACTCATCCACCAACGTCGTAAAGTTGGTTACCGTATCGGTAGCGCGGCGATCAATATGCAGATGATTGCGGGGAATTCCGGCTTTGGCGAATACCTTTTCGGTGTACCAAGACGGACTACCCGACGATACCCAGATGTGAAGATCAGGATGCTGCTGGGCAAAATCAGCCGCAAACAGTTCTCGTTCTTCTTCTCCCCCTAAAACCAAAATAGCTTCCGGCTGGATCAAATAACTTTGAATTTGCTTATAGCCACACAATAGCGAAACCGCCAAAATCGGCATCAACCAGGACAGTAATCTAACCTTAGAGCGCCGCGATCGCGAAAACAAGTATCGCCGTTGACGCACAGAAATCCTCAAAAGCATGAATAAACAGATGAATCAGGTGGTATCAAGGAGGAGCGCTCGTTGGGGCGGAACCTGGAAATCCCCCCTACATCGCAAGATACCAGTCTAAAGGTACGCTTAACCGCAATGCAATCCATTACTGGAAAAGTTCCACGATCCCCTGAAAACTTTCCACTCTAATTCTCTGCTAGTCCGTAAAGCTTCTAAAAATCTACTGTCAGATGACTTCAAATTAGGCAGCCGCCGTGATAATATTCGACACAAAGGTGTGAAGATGTCACCGATTGACACTGCTCATGTCCGGATAGCGATCGCCTGCGGCAATGTTCTGGGGAGCTACCTCGTCAATGCGCTGGAGTTGGTCTTGGGTGAAGGTGATGGTCGTTCCCTCAACATTCTCTTCCAAGTATCGACGGTGCTTAGTCCCAGGAATCGGTACAATGTCATCACCTTGAGCCAATAACCACGCGATCGCTAGCTGACTTGGAGTGACCCCTTTCTCCTGGGCAATTTCCTTAATCCGCTCAACCAGTTGCAAATTCTTGCTAAAATTTTCCCATTGGAACCGAGGTGAACTTCGGCGGTAATCATCCGGTGCTAAATCCTCTGGACTGGTAATCCGACCCGATAGAAATCCTCGACCCAGTGGACTATACCCGACAAAACCAATCCCTAATTCCCGAACCGTAGGCAGAATCTCGTCTTCTGGATCACGACTCCAGAGCGAGTATTCTGTCTGCAACGCGGTAATCGGGTAAACCCCATGAGCGCGTCGAATCGTCGCGGGAGCCGCCTCCGATAGACCAATGTAGCGTACTTTACCCTGTTCTACTAACTCAGCCATTGCTCCAACCGTTTCCTCAATCGGAACATTCGGATCAACTCGGTGTAAATAGTACAAGTCAATGTGGTCAATCCCCAGCCTTTCCAGGGATGCATCACACGCTTGATGGACATATTCAGGACGCCCATTGACGCCCCGAACCTGACTATCTTGACCCCGCACAATCCCAAACTTCGTGGCTAGGATAACTTGGTCGCGATGGTTGGCAATTGCTTTACCCACCAACCGCTCATTATCGCCACAACCATACATATCTGCTGTATCCAGAAAGGTCACTCCCAGTTCCAGCGCCCGGTGAATGGTAGCAATGGATTCGGCTTCATCCCTACCACTGTAGAACTCAGACATTCCCATACATCCCAGTCCTATGGCTGAGACCATCAGTCCATTTTTGCCGAGTTGTCGTGTCTTCATCATTAATCCTTGTGGGTTAATCGTGTTTGTCAATTCGGGTAATCGATTTGAAAACACAGGAATGTCAAAAATGGCGTCTTACTGACGGGACTGGCCGGATTCGAACCGGCGACCTAGCGCTTCAGATTGGTGTGAGTTTCCTCACTCTCTGGACTATCCCTTCACCTTGGGCGTATCGCCTTTAGGTGGTAGCCGTTCTGTTTAAGGACGTTTGTACTTTATAGAGCATACTGTCGTGGATGTAAGGACGAATGAACGCTAAAAACCGTTTTCCTTCCTTCGTTCCCATTCGCAGACGATAAAGACCTTTGGCTTTACTCAGCCCCCACTTAAATCCCCAAACCTCGGCAAAATAAGCAACAATGATCTCATTTTGTTCTTTAGAGAGATAAGTATTCAGGCTCAGTGTTAAAGCGTGAACCTTTCCGTCTTTCTTTGGGAAGGACTTAGACCCATCATCCATAAACCAAATCGCTATTCCCTGGGGGGTTAAGACATTTAAGAACGTTCGCGTGATTGTTTTCGTTCCCGCTTGATAAAGCCTCTTAACTAAAACCCGTGTCAGGGGAATCAACTTTGGTTCTAGGCGAATCTGCTCATAGCCCTTTGTTGTACTCCAGCGTCGGATGCTGACTGATTTACCAGTTATTTGTTCGAGAAGCTTTTTCTTAAATAAGAGATACTCCTCATACTTCGATGAATTCTGGATAAAGAAATTGTTTTGATTTCTTTTTCCATCACCTAATAACAGTCCAGCCAGAATACCGCGTTGCTCTACTTTCGATGAGACATTGTAGTCCATCTTTTATTGGTATCCTTAAACCAGTCTCTGCACCTTCCGATTCGTTTTTAGAGTGGAGTTTTGCCAGATTGACTTAAACTCAAACGAATCGGCTTGGCTCAAGATTACCGTATCTGGGATCAGACTTAGGCTTCCTTGAATTTGACTACATTCACTCGTCAGGTTTCCCTGGCGGTGCCCGATTTTTCAGGAGGCGCTTGCTCTATCCATCTGAGCCACAGCCCCATTTCGACTAAACTATTATACCCAAAAGCGTGGGGAACAGAGAACAGAGAACAGGGAACAGGGAACAGGGAACAGGGAACAGGCAATAGGCAATAGGCAATAGGCAATGGGCAATAGGTAAGGTAGAGTTTTGAGTTAACTTCCCCAGCTCCCTCTGCTCCCTCTGCTCCCTCTGCTCCCCCAGCTTCCCCAGCTCCCCCAGCTCCCTCTGCTCCCCCAGCTACTAGGAAATCCAGGGCAATTTCGCCTCACCTATCCACGCCTGATCCCAAGGTTCGCCTCCCACTTCTAAGCCGCACAGTGAGCTATGGGCGTTGAGAATCGTTTTCGGGATTCCCCCTTTTCGCGATCGCAATTCCAGCGTAATCTCACCCTGCATGGTATCGCGGCAAATAAAGATTAAACCCTGTTCCGTTGGGGCGCGGAGGGGAGTACCCGGTCGATTTGTTGTACTTGTCAACTCGACCTCATAGTCAGCATTACGGGCTTGCATTTGCCAGCTTCCCCACGGCTGAATCTGCCAGCGCACCTCTGAATTCCAGGGGACAAATTCATAAAATTTGCCTTGATAGTGGATACCAACTAATGCGGCGGATTCCATCCACCACAGCACTCCTCGCCTACCGCCCCCCGCCGTGAGTGCTAAGTCGGGTTCGTTGTCAAAACTGTTGCCATTGAGCCAAAACCACTTTTGCGGAAACGAACGCCCCCAGTTCTTTTCACCGTAAGCGGGAGCATTGGTAAACTCGTAGCGTTGACCATTCCATTCAATCCAACCCGTCGCCCAGCCGTGAGCCATTAAAATCTGCCAACCGGGTTCAAATATCTGAAATGACGATAACCAGCCGGCTGTGGATTGCTGAGGCGCGTTGTTACTCGCCCAACCATAGATGGGTTGAATTTGATAGCGCCAATGACAGTAATCCCCCGTGGCGGGATCGCTAATTTTACCTTGATTCCAGGTGGCGGTGGCTTGATACCCTTGCTGGATGTGATTGTCAAAGGTTAGGGGATCTAGATATTTGGCGGGCATTGCTAAGTCCGTTCTGCCCCAATGTCCTAGGGCTAATGATGAGGGAGATGCCCAAAATTGCTCAACATCGGGAAACGTCCGGCAGAGGTAGCCATCCTCAGGACCTAAAACTTGAGCCGAGCCACCACTGTGGGGTTGACCGCCAATGGGATCTTCAATGGAATACATGAAACCAAAAGTCTGACCCCAATCGGGTAAGGTGACTCGATAGTACCATCCTTCAAAGAAGCGAGAACTACTTCCATCCCAGTGATAGCCGCTATGGGGGGTTTGCAGGAGATTGGCATTCATTCGTTGAGGTAAGGTGAAAGGGGGCAGAGGAAGATGAGGGAGATAGGGGAGATAGGGGAGAATTTACAAATGACGAGTGACGAAAAGCGATAAAAACTTCACCAAAACTTTATAGAGAATTAGTATCATTCATAAATATTAAGCCATAATGATCTAAAGCACTGGAAGAAGAATAATTATGTCACGTTTTGTTATCAATTTTTAAGATGAGTTAAATGTGCGTGCGGATCGGGGTAGCTGAGCTAAGGTGGCGAATCAAACACCGACTACGAATGGATGGAGCGATCGCGGCGACAAGGTCTTAGACTTAGCCCCAGCCAACTGCTTAGATAAGGTTATACAAAGATGGTTCAAAACCCTGCTAGTTCTACAGTTTCCCTAGCTGAATTTTCGACACTGACAGAATTGCTGTGCTGGAGGGCGCGTCAGCAGTCAGATAAATTAGCCTATAAGTTTCTCGTTGATGGCAAGCCAGACGGACCCGAACTCACTTATGCCGAACTTGACCGTTTAGCCCGGGCGATTGGCGCTTGGCTGCAACAGCATAGTACCAAAGGAGAGCGAGCGTTACTCCTCTATCCCCAAGGATTAGAGGTGATTGCCGCCTTTTGTGGCTGTTTGTATGGCGGGATTATTGCGATTCCAGTCCCGCCTCCTGATGGGGGACGGATGAAGCGCACGTTACCCAGACTGCGATCGATTGTTCAGGATGCTCAAGCCTCGATTTGTCTAACCACAGGTCGAATCCTGTCTTTACTGGAGAACGGACGGGAGGATTTTCCCGAATTCGACCAAATGCAATGGCTGGATACGGAACAGGTGGATCTGAATCTGGCTGAAGCATGGCAAGATCCACAAGCAAGTCGGGATGATCTGGCGTATCTTCAGTACACATCAGGATCTACCTCCACACCCAAGGGCGTGATGCTATCTCACCATAACCTGATGTTCCATTCCGGCTCTCTTAATGAAGCCTGCGGTTATGATGCCGATAGCGCTACCGTGACTTGGATGCCTTATTTCCACGATTACGGGTTAGTCCAAGGCATGGTGCAACCCCTTTATAACGGTACGCCCTGTTATGTGATGTCGCCCTTCTCCTTTATTAAGCAACCGATGCGCTGGTTAGGGGCGATTTCTCATTATCGGGCAACTCATAGCCAAGCGCCGAACTTTGCTTACGACTTGTGCGTGCGGCGGGCAAAACCAAAACAACTAGCAAAACTGGATTTGAGCAGTTGGCAAGCGGCGGGAAATGCGGCGGAACCGATTAACCCGAAAGTGATGCAGGCGTTCTTTGAAACCTTTGAACAATGCGGGTTTCGCTGGAATGCATTCGCCCCAGCCTATGGACTAGCAGAAGATACCCTGCTGGTATCGAGTAAGCCATTACTCACCCCGCCAGTTCTCTGTATCCTGGATGCATCCGCCTTAGAAAAAAATCGGATTGTTCCTGTATCCAGTCCCCAAGAGGGGGTGAGGATGTTACCCAGTTGTGGGCGTCTGGTGTGTGATACTCAAGTGGTTATCGCTAATCCTGATACATTAACCCAATGTGACCCTGATGAAGTGGGGGAAATTTGGGTGAAAGACCCCAGTGTTGCTCAAGGGTATTGGCAACGTCCAGAGGCGACAAAGGAAACCTTTCAGGCTTATCTGACAGATACTGGGGAAGGTCCGTTCTTGCGAACTGGGGATTTAGGATTTTTGCGGGATGGTGAACTGTTTATTACGGGTCGGATTAAAGACCTGATTATTATCCGAGGTACGAATCATTATCCGCAAGATATTGAATGGACGGTACAAGCGGTTCACTCCGCCTTGCGTCCTGATTATGGGGCGGCATTTTCGATCGAGGCTGGGGGTGAGGAACGATTGATTACGTTGCAGGAGGTTGAACGTCGAACTCAAGATGTCAACTTTGAGGAAGTGATTGGCGATATTCGCCAAGCTATTGCTGAAGAACACGAAATCCCGGCGTATGCGGTTGTCTTAGTTCAACCGGGAACCATTGAGAAAACCTCAAGTGGTAAGATTCAGCGCCGTGCGGCGAGAACCAAGTTCCTAGATGGAGAACTGGGTGTGATTGCAGATTGGAGTGAAAATCCGAAACTGACGAGTAAGTTCCGCACTCTCCAGGGAGAAGTCGATGCTTTGGCGCAGCAATTACAAGTTCCTAAATCTTAGGGTGGGTCATTTGTCATTCGTTATAGATTCATCGCACTTGGTCGGGGCGGGTTTAGTAACATCAGGGTGGCAAACAACGATAATAGTGAAACCCGCCCCTACGAAAACGACAAAGACGCGCCGTGGCACGTCGGGAACACTCAAAACTCGTTGATAGGGTATAGAGAAATGCATCAACTAAAACAGTATCAAATAGCAGAAGCGCTAGAACGGGATTTGGGAGATCCGGGTCATCCAGAGAGTACGATGTCCTTCAAACGGGTGATGGAACTGGATGAGAGCGAAGAGTTTCCTGAAGCTGAAGTGGATTGGCTTTATAACTGGAAACTGCAAGATTACTATGTGCCAGAAAACTGTGGTGGCAAGTTTACCTCGTTTGAGGAATTCGTCGCCTTTGTCCGGGTGATGTCGCGGCGAGACCAAACGATCGCGATCGCATTCACCACCATGTTCTGGTCATTCCTGACTTGGATGGCGGGGACAGATGACCAGAAAAAGAAACTATCCCAGTTTATCCGCGAGGAAAAGGGGACGATGTGTCTGGCTTATTCCGAACGGGCGCATGGGAGTGACTTGATTGGCGGTGATGTGACGGCGAAAAAAGTCGAGGGGGGCTATCTCCTGAATGGCGAAAAGTGGCCCATTAACCGCGCCACTCGTTCCGGGGTAACCTTTGTTTTAGCCAAAACCGATGAAGAGGAGGGCGCTCGTTGTCTCTCCTTATTTATGGTTGACAAACGGCAACTTGACCCCTCAACCTACTACCACCTGCCCAAAATCCTCACCCATGGGATTCGCGCTTCGGATATGAGTGGAATTGGGTTTAAGGATTGCTTTATTCCCGAAGCAATGCGGTTAAAAGACGAGGGTTCGGGGTTAGAACTAGCACTCAAGGGATTCCAAATCACCCGGATGTTGTGCGCCGCCTTTTCTCATGGTGCGGCTGATACGGCGATGAGAACCACGTTGAACTTTGCCATTGACCGGGTTATTTATAACAAAACCGTTTTTGATATCCCCCAACCTCGACAAACCTTAGTTGATGCCTTTATTGACATGTTGGTTTGTGATTGCGAAACCATTGGGGCGGCGAGAGGGTTTCATATTATCCCCGAACAATTCTCGGTTTGGTCGGCGGTGGTCAAATACTTCGTCACCATCAAACTAGAGGAAGTGATTAACAGTGTTTACGTTGTCCTCGGTTCCCGTTTCTATATGCGGGATGAGCATGACTACGGCATTTTCCAGAAACTGCTGCGGGATAATTCAATTATCAGTATGTTTGATGGCAGCAGTGTGGTGAACCTCCATGCTCTAATTCTCCAGTTTCGCCCAATCGCCAAATATCGCTCCAGACGCAAGCAGAAGACGATGGAGGGGATTCAATCCCGCCTAGATACCATTTTTTCCCTCGAAAAATCTGTGCCGTCCTTTGAGCCTGAGAAACTGGGATTATTTGGTCGCGGGGCTGATGATGTGCTGCAAGGGCTAGAAATTGCCTGGGAACAACTCCAGGCGCTGACGACGGAAGCCGATGTTGACGCCGACGTACTGGAAAAAATTATCACCTTAACTACCATTGTTTTAGAAGAACTCGACGCCTTCGATGAACGCATTGCCAACTCCGGATTTGAACATGGTCATGATCAAGATCCCGAACTCTTTGAACAGGCGAAAAAATACTGCGACTTACACGCCGCCGCCGCGTCAGTTCACACCTGGATTTACAACCGAACAATCTTGGATGATTTTTTTGCTAAGGGAGAATGGTTAGTCTTAGGACTTTATCGCCGTTTACGCCCCTGGCGATCGCTGCCCAATATTGTCCCGAAAGCGTACAGTGAAAATGTGGCACAACACCTGCTGAAGCTGCATCAGGAAAACAAAATGTTTTCCATTGTACCGATTCAACTCGCCCAAACTGAAACACAAGAGGAACAACCCCATGCAAGTGCAGAACTCCAACTCCAAGCCTAATGACGTTATGGTTCAAAGTGACGTAGAAACCCCCAATCAGTCCGTTGATTCCGTCCAAGCTATTCAAAACTGGATGGTGAATCAACTGGTAGAACAACTGTCCCTAGATGCCAAAAATATTGATGTTACCGAACCTCTAACCCGCTATGGGCTGGATTCCATTGATGCGGTAACCATTGTCGGTGAACTCGAAGATTGGTTAGAGGTGGAATTACCTTCAACCTTGTTCTGGGATTATCCGACAATTGAGAAATCGGCTCAATACCTAGTCGAAGAATTCGATGTTTCAGCCGCATTGAACAACGCCGAACCCGCATCCCCCTCGGATAATAAAGAAGCGAAGCCCGAAGCATCGGAAAAATCCGGCAAAGGCTGGGGTGGATTTTGGAAAGGATTGGGAGGGTAGAGACGTGCCATGGCACGTCTGGGAGCAGAGGGAGCAGAGGGAGCTGGGGAAGTTAACTCAAAACTCTACCTTACCTATTCCCTATTCCCTGTTCCCTGTTCCCTGTTCCCTGTTCCCTATTCCCTAACAAATGACAAATGACGAATGACAAATGACAAAGGACAAAAAAGGAGGAAGCCGTTAATTGAATTTTTCTGACTTTTCCTTCTGGTGGATTCTACTACTTTACGCCATTCCTTTCTTTGCCATTCGCTATGTGGGCAAATCCCTGAAGTTATGGCGAGACAACTTTGACACCATCGGTTTGGCGGTAATGTCGCTGATGTTGTTCTTAAACGCCAGTCGCTCCAGTTTCGCCATTTTTATTGTTGAAATTGTTTTCAACTACTTCATGGTGCGGCTAATGCTTCAGCGTCGTGGAAATGGTGCTAAGCTAATTGCCGCGATTGTGATTATCACGAACATTGCGATCCTCGCCTACCTAAAATACTTGACATTTTTCGTCGAAGATGTATTCGGCATTGTCGTACCGGGATTCAAGAACAACTGGGAACAAGGCTTTCCCTTGCCCATCTTTCAACAGATTCCCCCTGGTGTCTCCTTCTACACCTTCCAGATGGTGGCGTTTGTGGTTGATTCACTCAGACCCAAATATAAAAAACCCATCGCCTTTCTGGATTACATTAACTTTATTGCCTTCTTTCCGCAAATTGTCGCCGGACCGATTGAACGACGGGCTGACTTATTACCCCAAATTCAATCATTTCGGTTTAAATTCACAGCCGAAAACTTTGAGTTGGGATTACGATGGCTATCCTTGGGCTTCTTTATGAAGTTGGTGCTAGCCGATAATATCGCCCCCTACATTAACTTACAAGAAACCGCCAATCCCTGGATTGTATGGTTCTTTGCTTACTTATTTACCTTGCGAATCTACTTTGATTTTGCCGGGTATAGTTTCATGGCGCTGGGTGTGGCGAGAATATTGGGAGTAAAACTAACCGTGAACTTCCTGGCGCCCTATACCTCCGTCAGTATCCAAGAGTTTTGGCGGCGATGGCACATTACCCTAAATAACTGGTTTCGCGACTATGTGTTTCTGCCGTTGATGGGTTCTAAAAAACAATTAGCCGCTTTCTTTTTATTCATCACCTTTACCTTATCCGGATTCTGGCATGGTGCGGCGTGGAATTTCATTATTTGGGGCGCGTATCACGGGGCGTTACTGTTGCTATTGCGATATACAGGTAGACCGTTTCAACGCTTGATGGGGAAAGGCAAACAAGTCTCCCGGTTTCAGTTTATTTCCTGGGCGCTAACCTTTGGAGCAGTGACGCTGGGGTGTCTGTTCTTTATGGACACGAATATTCTGCGCTTGCTCTCAAAGTTACGCACGATTGTTACCCCATGGGCGTATTCTTTATCGAATTTAGGCGAATTCTTGAGTTCCTACAGTCTCAACGAAGGCGCTGTGTTAATTGTCACGCTGTTGTTGGCAAATGCTGTGTTATTTATGGAACATCTCGCCGTTTGGCAGAAACGGAAGTTTGAATATGAATTGTTACTATTGCCTTGGGTGTCGCGAGTTTTATTAGGATTAACTATCCTATTTGCGGCGAATCAGCCGTCTGAGTTTATTTACTTTGAATTCTGATGTGGAAACCATTAAAACTGACCAGTTGGATTGCAGTTGCTGTTGTCGCCTGGACAATCGGTTATATTTACAACGCCCGCTATGGCGGAGAGTTAAGTTGGCTCCGGATGATGTACGAAGACAAAATCGCGTTAGCTGAGGATAAGGTGGAAGCGCCGCGACGGTTGCTGATTACGGGCGGTTCAGGGGCGCATTATACGATTAATTCCGAGTTGATGTCAGAGAAACTGGGGATTCCGGTGTTGAACTTGGGAATCGATGGACCCGTGGGTTTGAATGTGATTCTTCCCAGTATTATTGATCAGGTTCGTCCCGGAGATATTGTGCTACTGATTCCCGAATATCTCATTTTATGGTCAGAGGATGGATTGGGCGATCGCTCGGCTCAATTTGGTGTCGCCATTGGACGTCCGGGGTTGGGTGGGGTTCCCCCAAAACAATTGGCTCAAGATACCCTAATGCTGGGTACCGCCACACTCAGAGGCGTCACTAAATCGACGATAGATGTCATCCAAAAAGGACAGATGACGGGGTACTATTCCGATGGAGTGAATGCTTATGGTGATCCCGCCCCGGAAGATGATAAACGCCGCACAGCAGACTGGTGGGAATTGCCAATTAATAAACCCATCACCAAACATGCACTTAAACGGATTGAGCAATTTCGTCAGGAAGTCGAAGCCAAAGGAGGAACATTAGTTCTCTCATTACCCTGGGTTTATGCTCGCACTGATGAGAAATCCGTGGAAAATGTGGAAAAAACGGCAGAGGAGTTAGCCAAAATTGCCCCATTAATTTATGACCCAGAATCTTTAAATATGAAGACTGACTCCGATTTATTTGCTGATACCCACTACCACCTAACCCCTAAATCTCGGACAATTAGATCCAGGGAGTTGGTGAAGCAACTCCGAGCAATTCCTGAACTAGACTTTAGGAAGGAACAATGAACCATGAACCATCGATTCACATCTGTATTCTAGGCGGGGGGTTTGGTGGACTTTACACCGCCTTGTACCTGCAACGGTTTCGCCTGTTTAAATCACCTAAGTATAAGTATAAAATTACCTTAATCGATCGCAAAGATCATCTGGTGTTTACACCCTTGCTCTATGAACGGGTAACCGAGGAACTACAAGCCTGGGAAATTGCCCCCCGTTATCAAAATTTAATTAGAAACACAACAATTGACTTTTGTCAAGGAAATATTCAAGCGGTCGATCTAGAAAAACGCCAGGTTAAGCTGCAATTAGAAACCCTATCAGAATTAGGGCAAAATCTCAAAATCCTAAATTATGACTATTTAGTATTAGCCGTTGGTGCCGAGATGCGCTTAGAGGGTGTACCGGGTGCGGCGAAGTATGCTTATCCCTTTCGCACCGTTACTGATGCAGAACACCTCAACCAACAGCTTAACCAGTTGGAACAGTCGAATTTGCCCCAAATTCGCATCGCGGTAATCGGTGCAGGACCGAGTGGTGTAGAGTTAGCTTGTAAACTGAGCGATCGCTTGCAGGAACGAGGACAGGTAAGACTGATTGAACGGGGTCAGCAATTGCTGAAAACCTTTACCCCTTACAGTCAAAAATCCGCCTATCGCGCCTTAACTGCACGTCGAGTACAAATGGATTTTGTAACTAGCGTAGAGGCGATTGAATCGGATCAAATTACCCTGATTAATCAGAACGGAAAAACCCTTATGCCTGTTGATCTGGTGTTATGGACAGTGGGGACTCGTTCCATTGAATGGGTACGCCATCTCCCCTGTCAACAGAATCCTCAAGGTAAGATACTCACCCACCCTACTTTACAGGTTGTGGATTATCCAGAAGTCTTAGCCCTAGGGGATATGGCAGAAATTCAAGATTATCCAGGTCAACTCCCCAAAACCGCACAAGTGGCTTACCAACAAGCGGATTGTGCCGCCAAAAACCTGTATCGGGCGGTTAGGCGTAAACGGTTAAAGCCGTTCCGCTATTTACATTTAGGCGAAATGTTGACCTTGGGAAAAGGGGAGGCGGTAGTGTCCAGTTTTGCCCTGAAGATCAGCGGTCGTTTGGCTGGTATGATTAGACAATTCGTTTATCTCCAGCGATTGCCCACCCTGCGCCATCGCTTGCGGGTGTTGCAGCATTGGGTCGGTCAATGGTTGGTTAATTTAAGGCGACAATTGGCACAGCTATTCTGGAAGCGTCGGCGGCGAAAAACGGTTCGTTAATTGTCATTTGTTATTTGTCATACTCGCTTCGCGAGAAGCCAGCTACGTCATTCGTCCTTTGTCATATTTCATACTTAAGGGGAATTTTACTGACTTAGTATCGAAATTATCGTTTTTTGAGGCAACTCCTAAAATCCCGTGAGGTCTACCGTTTATGGCGTCCAGTGTGCAGAAACCGAAAGGTAAGTGGGTGAGTAAATTTGAACCTTTGTTTGGGTTTGATTTGCGATCGCTAGCTGTGTTTCGTATCGGTGTAGCGATTATCCTGATTGCCGATTTGCTCATCCGTGCCCAGGATATTACCACACTTTACAGCGATGCTGGGGTATTACCGCGCACCGCGTTAATCGATGAGATTCTGCATCCGTGGTATTGGTCGGTACATTTACTGGGGGGTCAACCCTTTATTCAAGGCATTGTCTTTTTGCTGGCGGGGTTAATTGCCGTCGCCCTACTGGTAGGATACCGGACAAGGCTGGCTGCGATCGCGTCTTGGGTGTTGTTGATTTCCCTACAAAATCGGAATCCTACCGTATTATTTGCCGCCGATGACATGATGCGGGCGCTATTGTTCTGGATGATGTTCTTACCCTTAGGGGCGTGTTACTCGGTGGATAGCGCCTTGAATTCATCCAGTAAGCCGTTACCCAAGCGGATTCTCACCGGGGCTACATTCGCGCTAACCTTACAAATTTATTACGTTTATGCCTTTTCCGGTGCGTTTAAAACAACCAGCGATATCTGGTTTCCCAAACTCACAGCCGTCTATTATGCCTTAAGTTTTGACCAGTACGCTGCACCACTGGGTCAATTCCTGCTGAACTTCCCGCCCCTGTTAGTTTTTTCCACGGTTGCCACATTAATATTGGAGTGGATTGGTCCCTTATTTCTCTTTATCCCCTGGCGCACCACGTTTTTCCGCTGCGCCACCATTATCACGTTTATCTTGTTACATATTGGGTTTGGCTTAACGCTGCATATCGGCTTGTTTCCCGCGTTAGGGATATTTGTCTGGTTGGTGTTTATCCCAACTGAGGTATGGGATGCCCTTTATAAGCGAATGTATACCCCCCAAAGGGCAGGATTAAAAATTTATTATGATGCCGACTGTGGGTTCTGTAAAAAGGTTGTTTATCTGCTACGAACCTTTTTAATTTTGCCCAAAACCCCCTTACAAACGGCGCAGGATGACCCCTCAATTTATGCCGATATGCAGGAAAAAAACTCCTGGGTAGTTGTAGACTGGCAGGAGAACAGGCATTTCAAGTGGGAAGCAATGGCGTATGTGGTGAGTCTTTCTCCGGTCTTTAAACCCCTAGCCTACGTTCTCCGTTGGCGTCCTTTGATGGCGGTGGGAACAAAGTTCTATGAAACCATTGCCTCAAATCGTCAAGTTGCGGGTCAATTCACCGCCCCCTTAAAATTTCGTCCGGTGGAAGTCCGTTCTTCGGGACTATTAAACATCGTCACCTTGTTGTTATTGGCTTACGTTACCGTTTGGAATTTCCGCAGTTTAGCCGATGCGCGATCCCTAAAACGGACACTTGATCCCAATGTTCGCGCCAAAATTGACCGGGTGATGAAGTCAAGGACGCTGAATTCCCTAGACTGGATTAGTCGCCTATTGCGGTTAGATCAGTCGTGGAGTATTTTCGCCCCAGCGCCGCCCAGAGATGATGGCTGGCACGTTATTGTCGGTAAACTCCAGGATGGTAGCGAGGTTGACCTTTTGCGGAATAGCGGTTCTGTAAATTGGGATAAGCCAACGATTAAGCAGCGCAATACCCTGTATCCCAATATGCAGTGGCGTACCTACTTCATCAATCTCAATCGCGCGATCGGCAATAAGCTTTATCCTTATTATGCTGAGTATTTATGTCGCACCTGGAATCAACACCATCAGGGAAACCAACAGCTAGAAAGTTTAGACATTTATTTTGTGGATGAACGAACTGTCCCACCCGGAGAAACTCAGGATTTAGAGAAGAAAAATCAGTGGCAGCAATCTTGTTCTGGAGAAGATTAGGGAAAATTGATAAAAATCAAGTCAATAAATAAAAACTATCGTACCTAATAGTCTATGAACAGGGAAAAACAACAAAAGTTAACATCTCCACTAGGACGATGGCTAGTCTTACTGATCACGGTTTTAGTTTTAGGTCTATTTTTCCGCTTTGTTCATCTCGACCAAAAAGTCTACTGGCTTGATGAAACCCACTCATCTTTGCGAATTTTCGGCTATACGGAACCTGAATTTATTCAAGATATTTTTTCCGGTGAGGTCGTTAATTCTGATGATTTGCTCCAGTATCAGCGTCCGAGTCCGACCAAAAATTGGGGAGATACGATTCGGGTTTTAGCCGGAAACACGGAGCATACTCCACTTTACTATCTCGCACTCAGAGTTTGGGCAATTGGGTTGGGCAGTTCAGTGGCGGCGCTAAGAAGCTTTTCCGTTCTGATTAGCTTATTGGCTTTACCTGGCATTTATTGGCTCTGCCAAGAACTGTTTGAATCCCCATTTGTTGCCTGGGTAGCCGTGGCGCTGATGGCAATTTCACCCTTCCATATTTTGTATGCTCAGGAAGTGCGCCCTTATAGTTTATTGACCGTGGCTATTTTACTCTCAAGCGCCGCTTTATTGAGAGCCATGCGCCTGAATACAAAGGCAAGTTGGAGTATCTACGCCATTACTCTAACATTGGGATTTTACACTCATTGGTTTTTTACTGTTGTTGCAGCGTCTCATGGACTTTATGTCGTTGTCATTCAAAGATTTCGCCTGAATAAAACGGTTATTGCTTATAGTTTAGCCTCTTTAGCTGGGGTGATTGTCTTCTCTCCCTGGATAATCAATACGATAACGACGCCACCACCCTTAGAAGAGCAAATGGGTTGGGTTTTCCAAAAATTGCCTATATTAACTTTAGTTAAATCCTGGGGATTAAGTGTTAGCCGTATTTTCTTAGACCTAGATAGAGGATGGTGTTTACCTTTAAACCGTCCAGATTGCAGCTATTTATTGAGTGACAATAAATCCCTTATCTATTGGTTAATTTTGCCGCTGATTGTTTTAGGGGGATATTCGATTTATTTTCTTTGCCAAAAAACTCCAGCACGGGTATGGATTTTTATTCTCAGCTTGATTGGAGTTATGGCTGCAGCCTTGATCATCCCCGATATTATTAAAGGCGGTCAACGGTCAACAGTGACTCGTTATGTTATCCCTTGTCTATTAGGGTTTCAGTTGGCTGTTGCTTACCTTTTGGCAAGCAAAATGTCCACCAATTTCCGGTCAGTTAGGCAACAGGAAATATGGCAAGCAATTTTTGTTATTTTGATTTCCCTCGGCATTTTATCCAACCTAATAATTACTCAAGCCCATGGATGGTGGAGTAAAGGCGGTAATTATCACGTTCACCCTATTGCGACTATCGTTAACCAAGCTGAACAACCCCTCGTCTTGTATTCAGTTCCATCAAATGTGCTTTGGGGTAAAGGGGGGGCTGTGGGGAGAGTTGTACCCCTTACTCGTCAGTTTGAGCCAAATGTAGGAATTTTGTTTGTCGTTCAACCAACTGTTCCGTCGGAAATTCCGGCACAGTTTCAAGACTTATACGTTTACCGACCTCATGATGAATTAAAATCTTGGTTAGAACAAAATCAAAACTATACACTTGAGCCTGTTGTTGTTGATCCCCGTCGTCGAGAAAACCCCCGACTGTGGAAACTCGTCAAGTAGCCTTTCAACCAAACAATTATAACAATTGGTTTGCCATGTCAAAACTAGGTCATACACATCCCTATAAATTCACAGTCCACCTTCTATCTATCGTTATCTTATTTTTCATCGGACTACAATTCTATACCGCCAAACATCTGAGAGGGTTTTGGCCCAAGTTTCGACGACTGCAATATCCTTATAAACTACTCAAACCCCCTCCAGATCCTAGCCTCTGGCCCTTCGTTAGTTATCCGATGTACAATTATGCCAAATATGAAGGAGATACAATCAAGCAATATTCAATTTATGCCACTCTAGATGATTCAACTGAAGTCCTGATTAAACCTGAAGATTTAGGTATCAATTACTGGGTTTTTATGTATGTCTTCAAAGGATCACTACGGTTAGAAAAAAAAGAAATGATCATGAATTTTGTCCAGTTATACGAAAGTCGTTACCACACTAAAATAATCAATTTGCGATTGTATAATTATCCCCTAGTCTTACTCAAAGACAAGATAATTGAAGCGGAACCCCAACTGGTAAAACAGTACCCAATTGCCGAATTGATGAAAAAATAATACCGATGCTAAAAAAACTAACTATGCCTTGGGAATGGTGGACAACCTATTGGTTCAGACTCACCCCCTTGTTTAATCTAGCTATTAGTCGAATTATTATTGTTGGCTCTCAACTCTTCTATTTATTAGTTCCAGGTCGAGATGGTACTATAGTGAGTCAGTTAGTTAATAATTCTCAATTACCAGATTTTCTTTACAATCCGCTACCCATTTTAAAGAATATACTCTTACCATTTGGGCTAAATCATCCTCCTCCCGTTGCACTGCTATTGGTGATTTTAGCGTTCACGATAATAACAGGAACATTCGGATTAATTGGACTATTCACTAATCTAAATTTAATTATCTTTGCGATAGGGAATATATTAATTCAAGCTTATATATACTCCTTCGGTGCATTGTATAGTCATTCTCAAGCCTTAATCATGATATCGCTTGTCATCTTGGCTTTGAGTCCTGCTGGTCAAGTTTTATCCCTAGACGATCTGCGGCGTCGTATTCGACAAAATTGCCAAAGAAAAAGCGTAGATACTTTTGATATTCAGCAAGAAAAAAGTCACTTGGCTAGATGGCCCTTGTTACTCATCCAGTGGATGTTTGCAATTATCTACCTCGACTCAGCTATGAGTAAGCTCCTTAAAGGAGGACTCGATTGGATGAATGGCTATACATTACAATATTATTTGTGGCAGGATGGACTGATTTGGAATAGACCCTTGGGGATTTGGTTAGCTGGACAACATACATTAGCTATACTATCCTCTTGGGTAGCAATCCTGTTTGAGGCAACATTTTTCTTTGTGCTAATTTTCCCCCGTTTAATCTGGTTTTATATTCCTCTAGGAATTTGCTTCCATACAGGAATATATATTGCTCAAAATGCTCCATTCCTTAAGTATATTCCTTGCTATTCAGCCTTTATTCCTTGGGCAGAATTAGTCGGAAATGTGTCTAAACGTCGTCGCCTTGATGGTTTAACTCACAACCCTGAAATTATTTATGACAAATCAGATAATCATTGTCTCACTATCATTACCGTTTTATCCTACTTTAATTGGTTTAATCGGCTAACATTCAGGGATTGGCAGACCAAACAATCATCTCAGAGCGATAACATGGCGGAAATTGCCCTGGATGATTATCAAAAACGGCTTTATCTTGTCCTCCCTAGCGGCTCAAAACGCAAAGGTTTTTTAGCGTTCCGTGAAAGCCTGCGGTATTTGCCTCCCTTATGGCTGTTGTACCCGGTACTTTCTTTGCCATTTATCTCTAAAATCAGTGCGAACTTGTATAAATCGATGGAGTCAAGACAATAAGGAATTAAAATATGACAGATTCATTATCCTTTGAAAAACATCAAGCACCCATCGCCCCATCAAATCCACTGGCGTTATCGGTAGTTGTACCCATTTACAATGAAGTCGCTAGTATACCCCACCTAGTTGACGCCGTAGCAGCGAGTTTAAAAGCCAATCAGCTTTCCTACGAAATTGTCTGTGTCGATGATGGTTCCCAAGATGGTTCCACAGAACTCCTCTTGGAGTTAGCACGCAGCCGCCCGGACTTAAAAGCGGTGATTCTCCGCCGAAATTACGGTCAAACCGCCGCCATGTCAGCCGGATTTAAACATGCTCAAGGTCGCGTTATTGTGATGATAGATGGTGATTTACAAAATGAGCCAGCTGATATTCCCGCCTTACTCGCCAAAATAGAAGAAGGGTATGATTTAGTCAGTGGTTGGCGCAAAGAAAGACAAGATGCGGCGTTAACTCGACTCCTCCCCTCTAAAATTGCTAATTGGCTGATTGGTAAAGTGACTGGTGTCAAATTACATGACTATGGTTGTTCCCTGAAAGCCTACCGTTCTGAACTGGTGGCGGATATGCATCTCTATGGCGAGTTACATCGATTTCTACCCGCGTTAGCTTATATTGAGGGGGCAAGAATTACAGAAATTCCGGTGCGACATCATGCCCGTCGCTACGGTCAAAGTAAATATGGCTTAGGGCGAACATTTCGTGTAATTATGGATTTAGTTACCGTATTTTTCATGAAAAAATTTCTCACTCGTCCCATGCATGTCTTTGGACTATTCGGCTTGCTTTCCTTCGGTGTGGGATTGTTTTTAGGGCTATATTTAACCGTACTCAAACTAGGTTTTGGGCAAAATATTGGTGACCGACCGTTGTTGATTTTAGCCGTTGTCCTCCTATTAGCAGGAGTCCAGTTATTTAGTTTTGGTCTGTTAGCAGAAGTGTTAATGCGAACCTATCACGAGTCCCAAGGGCGACCAATTTATCGAGTGCGGGAAGTAATAGGAGGAATGAAGGATGTGTAGGGTGTGGGGTATCGGGTGTCGGGTGTCGGGAACGATTGAACCTGCCCTTATTTCCGTTGATTCGCCTTCCTCATTTATCTTTTAGAAGTCTTTTCCATACGTTCACTTAAAATTGCCAGTCCAGCGGCGCTGATTTCTGCCAGAATACTAACAAGGCGAAATAAGGCAACCCCTGTAAGGATGAGACCCGTAGGCAACTGCTGATCTAAAAGCGCGATCGCGGTGGCTTCAAATACGCCTAAACCTCCCGGTGCGCCAGGTACGACTAATCCCAGTAACCAGGCGAAACTAAACGCACTCAGTAACGACGGGATCTGACTCGGAGTAATTGATCCTACCGCCAGTAAGGTAAATAAAAATCCGGTTCCCCGAAATCCCAAAAAACCCATTTCACCCAACAATGGCAATAAGGGATAGTGTTCAATGGTAAACTCTTCCGTATCTGTGACCTTCTTGGAACGGCTTAAGCGTTGAACAATAGGATTAAGAACTCGCGGATGAACTCCCAGCAACACCACGGCTAAACCCACAAATTTTAAACCCCATATCCGGCTATCAGACGCCATATTAACCCAACCCAATCCACCACTAATTAAGGCAATCGCTAACGCAGAAGCTGCCATTAACAGGGGTTCGAGCAACACGCTGATACTAGCAGCGCCCACGGAACCTCCTGCCCGCATTACGGCGGAAATTCGACCATAGAAATGCCAGACATTGCCGGGTAAATATTTAGCAACGTTTGTTTTCAGATAAACTTGTAGCGCTAAACGCTGTCCAATGGGTTGTTTAAATGCCTGTAGAATCCACGTCCAAACCCAACCCGACCAAATATGTGCCAGAAGCGTCACCAAAAGTGCGATCGCCAGCATTGTCCAGCCCTGGGGATCAATGCGAATTCCAGCAACGTCTCGCCAATGATCTTTAAAAGCTTTGGCGATAAAAAATAGCGTTCCGCCCAGAATGACCCAGCGAATGTAGGGTTTTATCGATGACCAGATTTTTTTCATGGGCTAGGGGGGAAGCAGGGGAGCTGGGGAAGCTGGGGAAGCTGGGGAAGCTGGGGAAGCTGGGGAAGCTGGGGGAGCCAGGGGAGCTGGGGAAGCTGGGGAAGCTGGGGGAGCCAGGGGAGCTGGGGGAGCTGGGGACGTTAACTCAAAATTCTACCTGTTCCCTGTTCCCTCTCCTCACCATAAAACTTATTCAGCAGACCCTATTTACTGATTGAACTAGCTAGCTTGGCTATGGATTGTTCAACAATTTTAGCGGCTGCATCCACTTCTTCAGCCGAGACAATCAAAGGCGGGACAAAGCGCACCACTTGGGGACCTGCGGGTACTAGCAGCAATCCTTGCTCCATCGCCGCTTTCGCCACATCCACTGCTGTAAATTCTACATCCGCGTTCAACTCCATTCCATTAATCAGCCCCCAACCGCGCACCTCATTAATGAGCTGGGGATAGTTCATCGCGATCGCTCTTAAACGAGTCCGCAACTGTTCACCCCGTTCCTGAACGTTTTGCAGAATACCGTCCCGTTCCAATGTCTGAGCCACGGTTAAAGCCGTCGCACAAGCCAAAGGATTTCCGCCAAAGGTACTCGCGTGATCCCCAGGTTGAAAAACATTACAAAATTGCTTACACAACATTGCCCCAATCGGAACACCGCCCGCTAATCCCTTAGCGCTGGTAAAAATATCTGGCTCAATCCCTAAATTCTCATATCCCCAATACTTACCCGTGCGACCCATCCCCACTTGCACTTCGTCTAAAATCAGCAGGATACCCGTCTCGTCACAGATTTTCCGCAAGCGCAGGAAGTACTCCAACTCGCCTGGACGCACACCCCCTTCTCCTTGCAGGGGTTCCAGCATCACTGCGGCTACTCGTTGATCCCCTTCATCCAATTCTCCGATCGCATCTTCCATGGCACCGATATCGTTATACGGCACATAGTAGAATCCTGGCACCAAGGGGTCAAAATTCTTTTGATACTTGGGCTGACCCGTAGCTGTAATCGTTGCTAACGTGCGTCCGTGGAAACTGGCGTTCGCCGTCAAAATTACAGGTTTATCAATTTCTAGAACCGTGTGGGCGTATTTCCGAGCCAATTTAATCGCCCCTTCATTCGCCTCCGCACCCGAGTTACAGAAAAAGACGCGATCGGCACAGGAATGCTCAATCATCCACTGAGCTAATTCTCCTTGCGGGGGAATATAGTACAGATTAGAAACATGGTGCAGCGTTTTGATTTGCTGCGTCACCGTTTCGATCACAGCCGGATGGGCGTGACCCAAGGTACAGGTAGCGATCCCAGCGACAAAATCGAGATAATCACGTCCGGCTGTATCCCAAACTCGACAACCCGTACCCCGTTCTAGGGCGATAGGGAAACGATTATATGTTCCCATCACGTTAGTATCGAAATCCTTGGGATTGTATGCAGTCGATACACCCTCTGCTGATTCAGCAGGAATTCCGGGGTTCTCGACGAGAGTTGGTTTGGTCACGAACATTATCTCCTAATTTGATTGGTCATTTTTCAGGGAACAGGGAACAGGGAACAGGGAACAGGGAATAGGCAATGGGCAATCGGCAATGGGCAATCGGCAATAGGTAAGGTAGAGTTTTGAGTTAACTTCCCCAGCTTCCCCAACTCCCCCAGCTTCCCCAGCTTCCCCAGCTTCCCCAGCTTCCCCAGCTCCCCCAGCTCCCTCTGCTTATTTTCACCCGATCGGTAGAGAGTAAAACAGCCACCTGTATGAGATTCTGTATATAGCCCATTGAGTTTGCCGCTATAATCCATACATCTATGCTGTTCAATATTTTGTAATCAGGGCAACAACTAGCCAAATTGCTTCTGGTAGCCTTAGAATCAGTATTTTCTAATCCTAAACATAGAGAAGGTATCGAGATGGGGGTGCGCCTTGAATAGCGACTCTCACTCAAATCATCTCTTATGTTGTGTTGAGCTGTACAGCCCGTAGCTACAGCCAGTGTTGAAAAATTTTCATTGACAGTACCCATTTATATTCAGTCCATCTGCCCAATCTGTCTAGTTCAATCTGTCTAACTGACCGATTGCCTAAAAACCCAATCACAAGCTTTCATAACACTCCTACTTCAAACCTAACTATGACTATCGCACAATTGAACCCAACTGCTACTCGTCAGTTTACAGAAGATACGGATTTTTCTCACCCTCAGAGTGAGCAAATCTCAGATAATGACCAAAATCAGGTCGAAGTCGAATTTTCCGAAACAGAGACTCGCGCCGGAAAAACCCGACAATCTGGCTACCATAAAACTAGCTCTGACGATACAGTAGGAGCGTTCTTCAAGGAGATGGCTCGTTATCCCTTGCTGAAGCCAGAAGAAGAGATCGAGTTAGCCACTCAGGTTCAATTCCTGGTCGAAATGAACGAGACGACTGAACGCTTGCACCAGGAGTTGGGGCGCAAACCAACGAACGCTGAACTGGCTCAAGCTTTAGATCTGACCGAACGTCAATTTGAAAATCGCCTCTACCGAGGACAGATATCTAAGCGTAAAATGATTCGTTCCAACTTACGCTTAGTCGTTTCCATCGCCAAGCGTTATCTTAACCGGGGAGTTCCTTTCCTGGATTTGATTCAAGAAGGCGCATTAGGACTCAATCGGGCGGCAGAGAAGTTCGATCCCGCCAAAGGTTACAAATTCTCCACTTATGCGTATTGGTGGATTCGTCAGGCGATTACCCGTACCATTGCCAATGAC
This sequence comes from Coleofasciculus sp. E1-EBD-02, assembly GCF_040218245.1. NCBI lineage: Bacteria > Bacillati > Cyanobacteriota > Cyanophyceae > Coleofasciculales > Coleofasciculaceae > Coleofasciculus > Coleofasciculus sp. E1-EBD-02. Next base: position 43,550 of record NZ_JAVJQN010000033.1, read on the forward strand.
GCCCGTACCATTCGCTTACCGATTCACATTGTCGAAAAGCTGAATAAGCTGAAAAAAGTGCAACGGGAACTCAAGCAGAAACTGCAACGGACTCCCGACGAAACCGAACTCGCAGAAGCCTTAGACATTAGCCGCACTAGCTTGCGTCAGTTGTTACAATTGCGTCGGCGATCGCTCTCTCTCAACCATCGGGTGGGTAAAGGCGAAGATACAGAACTCGTGGATTTACTCGAAGATAACGATTTGCACTTGCCCGAACAGCAAATGAGCGAATCCATGATGCGTCAAGAGATTTCCGATGTCTTGAGTGATGTTCTCACCGAACGGGAAAAGGATGTCATTTCTCTACGCTATGGATTAGCAACTCCTGAATCCTACACCTTAGAAGAAGTGGGCAGCATGTTCAACCTTTCCCGCGAACGGGTACGTCAGATTCAGAGTAAAGCCATGCGGAAGCTGCGCCGTCCTCAAGTTGCTCGTCGCCTACAAGGGTGGTTAAGTTAGGATTGGTTTGTAGTAAGCGCTTTAGCGCTGATGGCACGCTTCGTGCCAACTACGAACGAACAATGAGCAAGCTAAAGATACGACCAGCTACCCCAACAGATGTGCCAGTGCTGTTTGAACTCATTCAAGCACTGGCTGAGTATGAGAAGCTGTCTCACCTAGTCACAGGGACGGTGGACGCTCTCCAAGACCACCTGTTTGGGGCTAAACCTTATATTGAGGCAATTCTGGCAGACTATGAGGGGCAAACGGTAGGCTTTGCTCTATTTTTCTCTAACTATTCCACCTTTTTAACCAAACCGGGCATTTACATCGAAGATTTATTCGTGCGCCCGGAATTTCGGCGTCAGGGTATCGGGAAGGCATTGCTAACCTATGTTGCCCAACTAGCGGTAGAACGGGATTGTGGGCGGTTAGAATGGTCAGTCTTGGACTGGAATGAACCTGCGATCGCGTTTTATCAGCGCCTAGGTGCTACAGTGCTACCCGACTGGCGCATTTGCCGAGTCACAGGCGATGCACTTCCCCAACTAGCGACACAAAGCTTATATAATCATTAAATTGGTTTACAACTTATGTCGCCAAGGCTAATGAAATATCAAAAACTGTGTTTTTCCTCTTGCCGTCAGTGATCCCAGTCTTTTACAAAAATAAGTAGATCTACTTAAGATTGTGATTAACTGTTTTAGGGAATGAGGAGAACATCATGATTTGGGTGAATGAACAGGTTGATCCCGGAGGTCTGATTTATTCGTGCATCGCTTGTCGTGACGAAGACCAAGCCAAAGACTGCCATGAATCGTTTCAGCAGAACTTGACAGAGGAGCAAAAATCAGCAGGTTGGGTAGCGCGTCTGAGAACCGTCAGTTCTTGGGATGAGGTGCCAGTCAATGCGTTGAAGCTGGACTGAGGATGTTTGTACATTCCGGGATTGTAGGGGCGCACCGACGTGCGCCCAAAAAACTACAAACGGGATTTATGAGGTAAATTAGTTTAAAGTCGATATCCTGATGGGCTTTAACGGGGGCTGTATGAAGGGATTGTTCAGAGGCAAGGAGACACGCGATCGCTAGTGGTATTCTTCTCAGTTTAAAATCAGAGGATTGAACAAAAGCTACCCAAGGACAAATAACAAATGACCAATGACGCAAGAACTGATAATTGAGGCAGGTCGCACCGAACAACAATATTGGAAAGACTTGTGGCGTTACCGGGAACTGTTCTACTTTCTGGCATGGCGAGATATCTTGGTACGATACAAGCAAACCATCATTGGCATAGCCTGGGCTTTAATTCGACCCTTTTTAACAATGGTGGTATTTACGATAGTTTTTGGTAAACTGGCAAAGTTACCCTCTGAAGGAGTTCCTTATCCGATTTTGGTGTTTGCGGCGATGCTACCCTGGCAGTTTTTTTCCAATGCCCTTTCCGGGTGCAGCAATAGTTTGATTAGCAATGCCAATTTAATCGCCAAGGTCTACTTCCCCCGCTTAATTGTGCCAGCCAGTGCCGTGATTGTCAGCTTTGCAGACTTTATGATATCAGGGATAATTTTGCTAGGCTTAATGGCGTGGTATGATTTCCTACCCAGTTGGCGAATTTTGACACTACCATTTTTTATTATAATTGCCTTTGCGGCATCAATGGGGGCAGGGTTATGGCTAGCCGCGCTGAATGTAAAGTATCGGGATTTTCGCTATATTGTCCCGTTTATCGTACAGTTTGGTTTGTATATTTCCCCTGTGGGATTTAGTAGCACGATTGTCCCTCAAGAGTGGCGATTAGTTTATTCACTCAACCCGATGGTTGGGGTAATCGATGGGTTTCGTTGGGCAATTTTAGGTGGGGAAGCCAGAATTTACCTGCCAGGATTTCTCCTCTCATTGGGATTGGTTTTTGGAGTATTGGCGAGTGGGGTGTGGTATTTTCGTAAGGTAGAACGTACATTTGCAGATGTAATCTAGATATTTTCAGTAGATAAGCGAACTAGGTAATGGATAATGTCTGACACGGTGATTCAGGTCGAGAATCTCAGTAAGAAATATATTATTGGTCACCAGCAGCAGGAACGTTACACGGCGCTGCGGGATGTGATGGCTAATGGGGCGAAGTCTCTCGGACAACGGTTACTGAAACCTTGGGGAAAACAGAGTGCTAACCCGGCGTATGAGGAGTTTTGGGCGCTGAAGGATGTATCGTTTGAGGTTAAGCAGGGTGATAGAATTGGGATTATTGGGCGTAACGGTGCAGGAAAATCAACACTATTAAAGATTTTAAGCCGGATTACGGAACCAACAACCGGGAGGATTCGGATTAAAGGGCGAGTAGCGAGTTTGTTGGAAGTAGGTACAGGATTTCACCCGGAGTTGACGGGACGGGAGAATATATTTTTAAATGGTGCGATTCTGGGAATGAGCAAGGCGGAGATTAGGCGAAAATTTGATGAAATCGTTGACTTTGCTGGAATTGAAAAGTTTTTAGACACGCCAGTTAAGCGGTATTCGTCGGGAATGTATGTGCGATTAGCGTTTGCGGTGGCGGCGCATTTGGAACCAGAGATTTTAATTGTAGATGAGGTTCTGGCAGTAGGGGATGCTCAGTTTCAGAAGAAGTGTTTAGGTAAGATGGATGAGGTGGGAAGGGAAGGTAGGACAGTGCTGTTTGTGAGTCATAATATGGGAACGCTTAAGGCCTTATGTCATTCAGCTATCCTATTTTGCCAAGGAAGAATCCTTCATCAGGGAATAACTTCTCAAGTTGTAGATTCGTATTTGCTATATGCTTCTGGAAATAGAGTTAGCAACGGAGAAATGCAGTGGTTTGATAGGCAGCAAGCTCCAGGTGGTAAAGAAGTGCGTCTTGTGGCTATCAGATTACTCAATCCAGATAATGTAGTACAAAGAAATTTTGATGCAGGAAAAGCAATTCAAGTAGAAATAGTCTATGAAATTTTTGAATCTGTCAGAGGAATGCGCCTAGTCGTTCAAATTCTTAGTAACGATGGGAGTATAGCCTTCTGTTCGACTGATTATGCCATCCGTAATACCGAGACAACACCAGGGTTATACCGTACAGTGTGTACGATACCTGCTTGTTTATTAAATTCCGGGTTGCATTTTGTTAAAGTGCATGCAGGTTGTCCCGGGGTAAAAATTTTGGTCGAATGTAATTTTTTGTTAGATTTTTTTGTTGAAAAAATTAACCATCATGGCCCTCTATTTTCCGAGAAATGGCCTGGAGTTGTGGCTCCTAAGCTGGATTGGCAGACCTATTCAATTTAGTTTATAATAGAAATGCTCAAAATTTATTCGTATTTTTGGTATAATTTAAATAAAAGATTAAGTTTTTCAGGTAATAAAAAATTACCAATCAAAATATCGTATGATAATGTATTCTTGGTTTCATATCCAAAGTCAGGCAGCACTTGGGTTCGCTTTTTAATTGGTAACTATTTGAGCGGAAATCGATGCGATTTCACTAATTCTCATCTAATAGTGCCAGATATTCATCTTAACCCAGAGCAATGTAGTCAAATCCAACAACCAATATTTATCAAGAGTCACATGCCCTTTAGATGTGATTATAGGAATGTTATATACTTAGTCCGAGATGGACGTGATGTTGCTGTATCGTACTATTTTCATTTGATGAAGTACAGGAAAATTAGTAGAAATACTCTATTTGCTGATTTTATAGGAAAATTTAATCATGGTTTTTTTGATGACTATACTTCATGGAATAGTCATGTAAATTCGTGGATCAATAATGCCCCAAATAAGTTTCTATTAATAAAATATGAAAATATCAAGCAAAACCCACTTCTTCAACTAATTAAAATATTAGAATTTGCCAATATTTCGGTAAATTATGATGCTGCTACAGCAGCTATTGAATCATCTAAATTTGAAAAAATGAAAACTCTGGAAAAAGCCCAGCATAATATGTTTTATAGATTATCTGATTCTGATGCTAGTATTCCCTTTATTCGCAGAGGTCAAGTAGGAAATTGGAAGCAGTTTTTTACAGATGATTTAATGAATGAATTTATCCGCGTTCATGGTTTAGCCCTAGAACGCCTTAATTATTTGTGAAGTTGCCAACATTAAATTAAATGTATGTATGATGGATGCTATTAGCCCTTTAACTGAAAATAAACATATTACTTTGTTAAAAAAAATCAAGACAGAGCAAATTATTCTTGATTGGCAAAGTTATTTTAACATAGATATTACAGAGGAAATAATGGATAAAGATGAAATTTATTTGTATCAATGTAATAAAACAAAGCTTATGTTTTTCTTGCCATTAGATATTGCTGGATCGAGAAAAATCTACGAAAAACTTGAGGAAATTGATTGGTACTATATGCCTAATAAGTGGGAGCATGATATAGCAATTCAAGATTTCAAAAATTATTCTAAAGTACTAGAAGTAGGATGTGGGAGAGGAGATTTTGTAGAGCGCCTACGTAAAGAATCTAAAATAGATGCCCATGGCATTGAACTTAATCCAAGTGCTGTTGACTACGCAATCAGAAGAGGAATTCCAGTATCCCAAACAGATTTATATAAACTAGCAAAGGAGAAAGAAGGTTATTTTGATGCTGTCTGTAGTTTTCAAGTATTAGAGCATGTTGCTTATCCTAAATCGTTCTTGCAAGCTCTGATTAATCTTGTGAAAAAGAATGGGAAACTTATAGTTTCTGTTCCAAATTCTCAATCTTTTATTAAGTATTCACAAAATAACTTATTAGACCAACCGCCTCACCACATGACGCGGTGGTGCGAAGAAACATTCTATCATATGAATGACATTTTTCCCATAAAAGTTCATAAAATACTATTTGAACCATTAGCTGAATATCATGTTGATTGGTATATATCAATACAGCTATCTAGACAATTATCTAGGTTTTCAGCAAATCGGTTATTCAGTAGCTTGAGTTTTCATATATTTCATAAGCTTTTAAAACCTATGCTTCAACAATCACCTTTGATTAGGGGTTTTATCCCAGGACATACCTTATACGTTTGCTTTGAAAAGATGAGTTAAATTATATGCTTTGACAGAATCTAAATAAACTATCACTCTATTGTCACTCTGGGAAAAGAACTATGGCTCTCCCGTACTTAGAGTGATAATAAAGTATTATGAATTAAGCTAAAGTCCCACGGTGTAATGCTTGTAGGTTGGGTTGACAAAGGAAACCCAACTAATCCAGCTTAAAAGCTAGGTTTTCCTCAAATCAAGCCAATCGCCACACACATAAGTAAAATTTATCACACCATGTACGGGAGAGCCGAACTATCAAACCTAGTTGCTGAAAGCGGGAGCATCCATTTTGGAAACAACATCACCTAAAATAAAGGTATTTCAAGGGTTTCAGCCCTCCCAAAATAGCTAACATGCAAAATTGGGATGTTCCTAAAAAATCACCCTGTATAGACTCGACCAGAGTTCAAAGAAAGCTAGTGTGGATTTTATATTGTATGTAGTCACAAAATCCTAAATTGCCAAGCAATTCAGCCCATGAATTATCTTAATCTCGGTTGTGGTCGTCGCTTTCATTCTACCTGGACTAACCTAGATTTTGTCTCAACTGACGCTGATGTCTTTGCCTGCGATATTACTCAAGGACTCCCTTTCGCTGATGTCTCTTTTGATGTTGTTTATCACTCCCATCTACTCGAACACTTGTCTAGGCAACAAGCTGAATCTTTGATTAGAGAATGCTACCGTGTATTGCGTCCCAAAAGTGTCCTGAGAGTTGTCGTTCCGGATCTGGAGCAAATTGCGCGAACGTATTTGATTGCTCTTGAGCAAGCTAGTTCTGGTTCTCAAGAGTGGGCGGCTAATTATGAGTGGATTTTATTGGAGATGTATGACCAAACAGTAAGGGAGCATTCTGGGGGGAAAATGGCAGAATATCTAACTAGGAAAAATATCCCTAATGTGGAATTTATTCTCAATCGCTGTGGAATGGAAGCGAAAAACTTGATTGAAGCAGGGTGTCAGCAACGGGAGCAACGAGAACAACATCAACCCGATCAAGTACAAGACACTAAACGGATAAGCTTACTCAAGCAGATTTATCATTTTTTGCGCTATCCTAACTATCGTCGCGAGTCATTACTCAAACTTCTGTTGAACAAAGAGTATACTGCTCTACAGATTGGACGTTTCCGTCAAAGTGGTGAAGTTCACCAGTGGATGTATGACCGTTACTCCTTAGCTCTGTTGCTGGAGAAAGCTGGCTTCGAGGCTATCACTCAGCGTGCTGCTACAGAAAGCTATATTCTAGATTGGGCTAGCTATAATCTTGATACAGAACCAGATGGAACAGTCTACAAACCTGATTCACTTTATATGGAAGCGATTAAACCAGTGACATGAATATCTTACATATCAATCAGTCAGATATTGCTGGTGGAGCAGCGATCGCCGCCTATAGGCTGCATCAAGGTTTACTGGCTCAGGGCGTTGACTCGCGCTTGCTAGTTGGGGAAGTGAGAACTAGCAGCGATCGCGTGGCGGGTATGCCTCCTCGTCAACTCCGACTAGAGAATCAAATCTATCGCCTGACTCGTCGCTTAAGTCTTAATTTTATTCATCTCCTCAACACCTTTGATATTCCTAAGCACGCTTTTTATCAGAACGCTAATATTATTAATTTTCACAACCTCCACAGAGGTTATGGTGGATATTTTAACTACCTGGCTATTCCCTCATTAACAGCAAACAAACCTGCTGTTTTTACTCTCCACGATATGTGGAGCTTCACCGGTCATTGCACCTATAGCTATGAGTGCGATCGCTGGAAAATTGGTTGTGGTAAATGTCCTTACCCAGAAACTTATCCAGCTATCCAGAGGGATAATACTCGCTTTGAATGGAAACTGAAGAATTGGGTCTATCACCATTCCCACTTAACTATCGTCACTCCCAGCCGCTGGCTAGCTGAACAAGCCAAGCAAAGTATGCTTAACCGCTTCCCAATTCATCACATTGCCAATGGTATTGATACCATAGCTTATCAACCTCTGGACGGCGAACAGTGTAAATCCCTGCTTGGTATTCCCGTCGGCAAAAAAGTGTTGATGTTTGGAGCTGAGAATCTAAAAGATACCCGCAAGGGTGGGGATCTGCTTCTGAAAGCGCTCTCTCACTTACCTGAATCCCTTAAAGCTGAAACCGTGCTACTCACTCTAGGTGATAGGGGAGAAGTGATCGCCCAAGCAACGGGTATTGCGACTCTCAATCTTGGCTATGTGAGCAGCGATCGCCTCAAATCCATTGCCTATTCAGCCGCTGACTTGTTTGTTTTTCCGACTCGTGCCGATAATTTACCTTTAATGTTACAAGAGAGTATGACCTGTGGCACACCCATGGTTTCCTTTAAAATTGGTGGCGTTCCGGATCTAGTGCGTCCAGGAGTCACTGGCTATTTAGCTGAACCCGAAGATGATCGGGATTTGTGTTATGGTATTGTCCAGCTACTGGAGGATAAAACGCTACGAGAGCACATGGATCAAAACTGTCGGGCGATCGCTCTAGAGGAATTCTCCTTAGAACTCCAAGTTCAGCGATATATTAAACTCTATCAAGAAATTTTGCTCAGTTAATGGATTTTGTCTAACTCGTAGCGTCAGTCAAGTCAGCCAAGTTAGCTGCTAGAAAAGATAGTCATGTTAACCATTTTTTCGATTCCTAAACCTTTTAACGGACACATTGGCATTATTCAACGTAACGCGATCGAAAGTTGGTCTCGCCTCCATCCAGCTTGTGAAATCATTTTGTGTGGAAATGAACCAGGAATAGAGGAAGTAGTAACTGAGTTTGGTGCAAAATGGATTCCTAGCCTTGCCCGTAACGAATATGGTACACCCCTACTCAACTCAGCTTTTGACCAAGTACAACAGGTAGCTAGCCACCCCTTGTTATGCTACGTGAATGCTGATATTATTCTACTCAGAGATTTTATAGAAGCGTTACCAAAAATTCATTTCCGCCGATTTCTGATGGTCGGTCAGCGTTGGAATATAGATATTACAGAACCCTTAGATTTTGCCCCGATCAATTGGGACAAAAAGTTGCGTGAATATGTTGCTAGTCATGGAGTGCTATTTTCTCCAATGGGAATTGACTTTTTCGTGTTTCCGCGAGATAGTCCACTAGGAAGACTTCCACCCTTTGCTGTTGGTCGTCCAGGATGGGATAACTGGTTCATCTACAAAACTCGTCAACTTGGCATTCCTGTTATTGACGTTACGAGAACTGTGACCATCGTGCATCAAAATCATGACTATGCCCATGTTCCACATCGTAAGAATAAGACATGGGAAGGACCAGAGGCTGACTGGAATCGTCAGTTGATGGGATGTGAGTGGTGGAATTATTTATTTTCTATTGCAGATGCAACTCATATCATGACTTCTCGAGGATTACAACTTGCTTGGGGACGCGAGTTTTTGCAAAGGCATTGGCAAATTTTACCAATTTTATTCCCAAGCACTAAAGTTTTGGTGAGACTAATAAATGGAATGATTAATCGACTTTTGGGGATACATAATTTATTTAAATTATTTTCTTTTAATAAAAATGCCTTTAAAAATTAGTATTTATATTACTTCATATAATCAAAAAAAATATTTGATTGAAGCAATTGAAAGTGTACTTAATCAGACGTTGAAACCCTACCAGATCATCATCGTTGATGATTGCTCTACCGACGGATCACAAAATATAATTGCTGGTTATGCCTCTCGTTACCCAGAGCTAATCACCCCTATTTATCATTCTCAAAACCAAGGCGTTGCCCAAACTCGCATACATGCAATGCAAGCTGTTACAGGGGATTATGCCACTTATGTTGATGGGGATGACAGAATTCTCCCAACCAAACTTGAAAAAGAAGCGAAGCTGCTTCAAGAAAATCCTCATGCTCAGATTGCATTTTCCAACTACTATTATATCACGGAGGACGGTATTCGTACTGGAGTATGGGCTGATGGAGAAACACCACCTCAAGGTGATGTTTTTCGCCAGACCTTCTCTAGAGAGTTTCCGAGGCGTAATCTTTTTAGGAACGAATTAGTTAATTATCAAGCTTGGAAAAATATTGGATTCTACGATACTTATCTAGGCATTTACCATGATTATGAAATGCGGATTCGGCTAACCAAGCAGCTACAAATTGTATATTATGATCAACCTTTAGCTGAATACCGTAGATGCCAAAGTGGAGTGTCCAGTGCAAAAGTTATCCAGCATCTAGCTGAGTTAGAGTACGCCTACAAAAAGAACATTCTTCTTCTCAAGCAACTGAGTCCGAAAGAACAGGATACAATTCGACGAAAGCTAGGGAAATATCTGGCGGTGGTGGCTAGAGGAGCAGCCAGACAATCACTCTTAGAATCTACGAATTCAGTAAATAATAGAGTCGATGCTATTCGGTACTATCTAAAAAGTCTGCATTATCAACCTGATCACCTTGACTACAAATTAGCTCTCAGAATTTTGTTGCCTCACATAGCCTATGTATGGATTAAATCAAAGTATTTATTATTTATTGTTAAAAGGAAAAAATAATCAATTGTAGAGTTGATTTATGATTAATTTACAAGGCGACAACCTCCTCTTCTTAATTTCTCAACCCCGCGCTGGTTCTACATTGACTCAGCGAATTTTAGGGAACCACCCCGATATTTATACAGTATCTGAGCCTTGGTTAATGTTACATCCTCTTTATGCCCTACGAACTGAAGGATATCAGGCGGAATACTGGCAAAGCTTGGCTCAAATGGCTCTTAACGATTTCCTTCAGAACTTTCCTGATCGTGAAGAGGTGTATTTCGAGGGTATACGTCAAATGTACACTTACTTATATAGTCAGGCATTAGCAAGTTCAGGTAAACGTTATTTCCTGGACAAGACACCCCGTTATTACTTAATTATTCCAGAACTATACCGTACTTTTCCCAATGCAAAATTTATCATTTTGTTACGGAATCCATTGGCTGTACTGTATTCGTCTGTCGGTTGTGGTTCAAAGGAAAATTGGATTTTACTTGATGGAATAAAAAATGATTTAATTCGATCACCAACACTTTTACTGGAAGGAATAAAGCTACTAGGAGATAGGTGTATAGTTTTGCATTATGAACAATTGTCAAAAAATCCTGAGAGTGAAATGAGAAAAATTTGCGAGTGGCTAGATATCGAATTTTTATCAGCAATGATAGATTATGGACTAGATCAGGTTCCTAAATGGCGCTTTGGTGATCAAAAGACTATCTATCAAATGAGCAAACCGGACGTTAATAGGATAGAAAAGTGGGTTAGGGGAATGGAAGATATTCAGATCTGGCGATTAGCAAACGATTATTTGCAGTGGCTGGGACAAGACAGAATCAATCAAATGGGATATGCTTATGAAGAATTGGCGCAAATCCTGGAATACTATCGTCCTCCTAGGTTTAAGCTATGGACTACCTTGTCCTTGGAATCGTTAATAAAGAAACGAGAGGAACGCCAAAAATGGGAGTATGAATACCAGATCATACGACTCATTCGCTCGTTTCAAAGACGAGGTGTAGGAGGAACGATGGTTCGCTTAACACAGAAGGTATTGGGCATACCATCGAACTCTCAGGAAGTGACCCAGGTATGGGAAAATTAAAGTGGTATTGCCTGATAGGGTAAAAGCTGCTCTCAGTTCATTTATTTTAAGATAAAGTATGCCTAAGCTGCTTGTCACTGGTTCATCAGGACTGATTGGTTCTGAAGTCTGCCTGCATTTTGCTCAACTGGGTTGGGAAATTTATGGTGTGGATAATAACCAGAGAGCAGTTTTATTCGGCGCTCAAGGGGATACGCGCTGGAATCAACAGCGTCTACAGTCACAGATTAAAAGCTTTGTCCATCACGAGTTAGATATTCGCGATCGCAGTGGTATTCTAGACTTAGCTGAGAGTATCAGACCGGATGCGATCGTCCATGCCGCAGCACAACCTAGCCATGATTTAGCAGCTAAGATGCCCTTTGATGACTTTGACATCAATGCGGTAGGGACATTGAATCTCTTGGAAGCCACTCGCCAGTTTACTCCAGAAGCGCCCTTTGTCTATCTTTCCACGAATAAAGTGTATGGTGATGCTCCCAACGAGATTCCCATGGTAGAGTTAGAAACCCGTTGGGACTATGCTGATCCTCACTATAAACAGGGTATCCCGGAATCATTCCGCATCGACCAATCCAAGCACTCGTTGTTTGGAGCCTCTAAACTCGCCGCTGATATTATGGTACAGGAGTATGGTCGCTACTTTGGCTTAAAAACCTGCTGTCTGCGGGGTGGCTGCTTAACCGGACCCAATCATGCGGGTGTGGAACTGCACGGATTTCTGAGCTACTTGGTGAAGTGTAACCTAGAGAGTTGCCCCTATAAAGTATTTGGTTACAAAGGTAAACAAGTTCGGGATAATATCCACTCCTATGACGTTGCTTGTTTAGTTGAAGCGTTCATCCAAGCTCCCCGCTGTGGCGAGGTATACAATCTAGGTGGTGGCAAGAATAACACTTGCTCAATCTTAGAAGCCTTTGATATCGTTGCTTCATTGACGGCTAAAAAAATGCACTATGAGTATTTAGAAAACAACCGAGATGGCGACCATATCTGCTACTATAGTGACTTGCGTAAAATCAAAGAGCATTATCCGCCTTGGTCTATCACTAAATCCTTAGAGGATATTTTTGCCGCAATTATTGCCGCTTGGTTTGAACGAATCAAGTAAACATGCCTGCTAATTCTAGTTAACAATGATAAAATATCTACCACGTCTTCTAATAGTTAGCGAAGTACCGCTGAGTAAAGAGGGTATGGGAGCCAATCGAACGCTGTTCAATCTATTAGACGCTTATCCATCTGAACAGTTAATGCTATTTGCCCCAGAGACCTCACTAAAAACAGAACCTACTGCTCCACCATTTGACCAACGAGTCTTCCCATTTCCAGGCTCTTATCTACCTCCTCTTAAAAATCGACTTGGACTTTTAATTAATGCCCTTAACCTGCAACTGCTTGAGTGGCTACCCATTGCCAATCAAAAAAGCCTAGAAGATTTTGACCCTGAAGTCATACTAGTCTGCCCCTTAACCTCTTGGTGCTTACTAATGGGGCATAAATTAGCGAATCATTTTCATTGTCCAAGTTTAATTTATTTGATGGATGATTGGTTAGCAAAAGCAGACTCACGCTGGCTATCAGGAAGTACCCAAACAGTTGCTTATAAACTTTTACAAGAGTCTGTCGGTTGGTTAATGATTAGTGAGCAATTAGAAGCCGACATATCCAGTCGCTATCAATTATGTCCTAAACACTCGCTGATTGTTCATAATCCAGTTGATCTATCAGGCAAAGATCCACCTGATAAATTACCTAAACGTAAAGGGAAATTTAAAGTTGCCTATGCTGGCTCTATTTTACCTCTCCATTATGATGCCCTTGCTGTAGTTGCGGAAGCTATCTTCCAGTTAAGATGCGCTGGAAAAGAGATTGAGTTGGTTTTGTACACTCACCAATCGTTTTGGGATCTTTACCAAAAACAATGGAAGCAATGGCAAGTTGTCTATGGCTCTTTTATTCCTTATACTGAACTTGACTCATATCTCAAGCAGGCTGACCTGTTGCTGGTTGCCTCCTCGTTTCGACCTGAGTATGCCCATGCAATCCGGTCTTCAGTTTTCACTAAGCTGACAGACTACATGGCGGTTGGAAGACCGATTTTATCATGTGGTCCTGATTACTCTGCCTGTAATCAATTTATTGATAAGTGGAAATGCGGATATATATTGGAAAGCAATCAACTTTCAAAGGTAAAACAATTTTTAGGATTTATAATTAATCATAACTATCTCAATGAAGAATTATCTAAATTAGCTTTCAAAGTAATCAAAACCAATTTTTCAAAAAGCAAAATTGGTTTAAAAATAAATCATTTTATAAATTTAATTTTTTTGTTGCATACGGAGTAAAATTAAATTATGAATTTACGTTATCAAATTAGGAGTTTATTGAATTCAAGTCAAAATAAACTTGCTACGGTAATTCAAAAATTACCTATAAAATCAGAAATATTAGGTCCTCCAAAGGGATTTTATAGATTTACATCGGATTTTTTTGCTATGTCTAGCTTAAGTAGTCAAGGCAAAATAATGAAAAACTTCGTCGAAGATGATTATGGCTATAAAATATATAGCAAACTACCTAATTCAATCGATGAAAATATATATTGGAAATTTATAAAAGTGCATGAAACATATAAAATCATTTCTAGAGAAAATAAAAGAAAAAATATTTTTTCCGAAACTTTTGTGGCAATAGTTACTGATGGGCGTGTCTGGGGGAATAGCGGCGCTATAATTACCCCAGACGATAAACTATTAGCTGATGTGTCCTTTGATTTCGTAAGAAGAGATGCCGCTCATCGTGTTTTTTATCAGTGGAAGTTACCACGTATATACAAAGTTAACGGTACAGTAGCTGTTTTATCAGTAGCAGGAGGTGTAGGATACTACCATTGGATGTTTGATTTATTGCCGCGCATTGAGTTGTTGCGTCGATCTGAATTAGATATAAGTTGCATAGATAAATTTTTAGTTAACAGCTATCAACTACCTTTCCACAAAGAAACATTGAATATTTTAGGAATTAGGGCAGAAAAGATAATAGAAAGTAGTCAATACCCTCACATCAAAGCAACTCGTTTAGTAGTACCTTCTCTAGCTGGAAATGTAGGTAACATGCCACAGTGGGTTTGTAAATTTTTGAGGAGAGAGTTTTTGACTAGAATGAAACCTGAAAAGTTAGACATCCCCAAACGTATTTATATTAGTCGTGCCAAGGCAAGTTGGCGTCGAGTCGTAAATGAAGATGAAGTGCTGAATTTTTTAAGTATTCATTTAGGTTTTAAAAGTATAGTACTAGAGTCGATGTCAGTCGTTGAGCAAGCATCACTTTTCTCTTCTGCTCAAGTTGTAGTTTCTGCTCATGGTGCTGGATTAGCTAATACAGTATTTTGCAATCCAGGGACTAAGGTTATAGAGTTTTTATCGCCAAATTATGTAAATCTTATGTACTGGGCACTTAGTAATCAGATGAGTATTGAATATTATTACTTATTTGGTAAAGGTGAGAGACATAATCAATATACAGAAATTCATAATGTTGGAGAAGATATTGCCATAGAAATAAATTCTCTACAACACATTATGAGCTATGCTAAGATTGTTTAGTTAGAAAATAACTTTTCATTTGGTACATTGCCATTAGTAAGTCTAGTTTCAAATCTTCTCTATTTAAAAGTATAAAGTTTAGTAAGTTATATATAAAAATAGAATGTTTTATTCTGTAAATAATTATTAATTTTAGTCAACTCATGGTATATAAATGGGAACAAGTTAGTAAGCGTCTAGATATAGACAGTCGATGGAGTGAGGCAGTAAGTTATCTGGATAAATCAGAAGAATGTCACGGTATCACATTACAAAGACTATGGCAAATTCTCGATCAGGCTTGGGAGGAACTCTCATCCAAAAACTCCCGTAGCTTGAATCTCTCAAATTTTCTCCGTGAGTATTACCAACATCCAGTTTGGCTAATTAATGCGGCTTTTTCCGAATCTGATCAGGCAACAATTAATGATCGTCTAGCAGCAGTGCGCCTAATTACCCATGTACAACCTCGCAAAATCCTCGACTTTGGAGGTGGTATTGGTACAGTGTCACGTTTATGTGCGACATATATACCTCAAGTAGAGGTCATCGATTTAGTTGATATTACAGAATTTCGCCAAACTATTGAACACTATTTATCAGATTTTCCCCAGATCCGAATTTTAGAACGACCTGATCCCCTCTATGATGCAGTTATATCAACAGAAGTCTTGGAACACTTAATCGATCCCATTGGTGCTGTCGTGGAAATTAACCATTTGCTTAGAGTGGGTGGAGCCTTTGCTGTAAGTTGGAGTTTTGCACCTGCTATCAAATGCCATTTACCGCAAAACTTCCATCTGCAAAAACTAATGCTTTGGATTATTCGCAGCTTAGGTTTTGGGTTTTATGGGTTTGAGCGTCGAGGGAGTAAAGTGTATGGCTTTGTCAAGCATTCAGAAATAACACCCGCCATGCTCAAAAAAGCTCGTATGCTGGAATTTTTGGCTAGATTACCCATACCCTTTAATCGCGTCCTTTTCCTGCTACAGGGGTTATAATGACTAGGGTTTTTCTTCTATGTTCAGGATTGGATAAGGTAAAGCGGGGATTCGAGTCTTTTACTCAGGAGTGTTTTGACGCTTTATACCAAAACTCTACACTAGACATTACCTTATTTAAGGGTAGTGGAGAATCGAGTACCCCCAAAATTACTTTATGGAATTTATCACGCCAGGGTTGGATTGCTGTTCAGCTCGGCAAAATTATTAGACGCAATTCCTATTATATCGAGCAAGTGTCTTTTACTCTAAGCCTATTACAACACATTTATCAACAACAACCCGATGTTATCTACTTCAGTGATGGTACTTTAGGTAATGTCCTTTGGCACTGGCGGCGTTTAACGAAACAAAGTTACAAACTTTTGTTCTCCAATGGCGCTCCTTTTTTTCCGCCCTTCTTACCCTACTGCGATCATATGCAGCAAGTAGCACCCTCTCATTTCCAGGCTGTCTTAGATAGGGGAGTGCCTGCTGCGAAACAAAGTCTCATTCCCTACGGCATCAAGATACCTACCGAACTAAAAATCCTGTCCACCCCTGAACGAGAGGCATTACGAAGCCAACTGGGATTACCTGAGAGACGACAGATAATTTTATCGGTAGGAGCTATTAATAAATCTCATAAGCGCATGGATTATCTGATTCGGGAGATAGCTGCCTTGCCTAAACCGCGCCCTTATCTGTTGCTGCTCGGACAACAAGAAGCACAATCTCCTGAAATTCATCAGCTAGGTAATCAGCTATTAGGGACTGATAGTTTTCAAATCAAAACTGTTGCCCCTAATCAAGTAGTAGATTATTATAGAGTGGCTGATGTTTTTGTGTTAGCTTCTTTAAACGAGGGATTCGGGCGCGTGTTCTTAGAAGCTATGTCTTATGGCTTACCGTGTCTCGCTCATGATTATGAAATCGCCCACTTCGTTCTAGGAAAGGAGGGATATTTTGCCAACTTTGAATTGACAGGTAGCTTAGCGAGTCTGATCAGTCAAGTTTTAGCAGAAGGGAATGATGAGTCAAAATGTCATCTCCGGCATCGTAGTATCTATGAACGCTTTAGCTGGGATAAACTGCGTCCAATTTATATTGAGATGATTGAACGTGTAGCAGGTAAAAGAACAATCTAGGAGGATAGTTGATTATGCCTGGTGTAAGCGCTATTCTAGAGCGCGGGTAAGCGTAATCACGATTGGGGTAAAACATGAGAAAATGGGTTGACACAACAGTTGTGAGCGGCCTGATTGTTATGAAGTTGCTTGTCACCCCTTCAGCTTCCAGAGCCTGGATCAGCAAACTCTGGAAGTTTTCCATATCTTAAATTTTTGGGGACACCAATAAGTTATACAAATTCAAAGCCCCTGCCCGTAGTAAAGGAGCTAGTAGTACGGAAAAACACATCCGTTGTTGGACCAGTGATTGTGGCAATCAAGTCATCAGCAGCACCACTTGTATCAAAAATTTGTATACCATTCCCAGCACCTAAATTTTCCAACCTGTAGGTAGCAGAACCATTTAGCTGGATTATATCTCCCTCAAAGTAGTTGAAGTCCGTAATAGTGGCTAAACCTGTACCTAGATAACGAGTAGTACCCATTTCGCCGAGAATAAACCGATCTGCACCACTGTTACCACTGAGTACATCCGACTCACCTGCCACCGTTCCACCTCCGTCGAGGGTGTCATCTCTCCCACCACCGCTCAGGATATCGTCACCTATACCGCCGATAAGAATATCATTGCCGTAATCTCCATTAAGGCTGTTGGCAAATTCATTCCCCTCAATCCTGTTGTTGAAGACATTACCCGTGCCATCGATCGCACCACCTGCTGACAGTAGAGTCAAGTTTTCCACGGTGGAAGAGAGTGTATAGGTAATAGTAGAGCGAACCTCATCAATTTCGCCAGGAGTAAACACTTCAAAAACTACGTCCCCTGGATCATCTACGAAGTAAATATCATTACCGGAACCTCCTTTCATAGTGTCAGCTCCAGTACCCCCAGTGAGAGTGTCAGTTCCAGCGCCCCCCTCTAGGCTGTCATTACCAGCTTCTCCGTCGAGGGTGTCATTGTCAGCACCCCCGTTGAGAGTGTCATTATCAGCGCCCCCATTCAGAGTGTCAGCACCATCCTCTCCCCTGAGACTATCAGCCCCTATGCCTCCTTCCAAGGTATCATTACCACTATCGCCGAGGAGAGTATCATTACCATCATTCCCACTTAGCATATTATTGAGATTAGTATTCCCACGGATGAGATTACCCAGTCCGTTACCAATAGCCATGGTGGCACTGCCTAACAGCGTGAGGTTCTCCACATCGCTAGCAGTCAACAGGTCAAAGTTAACAAAAGATTCAACTAGATCTATGCCTGTACCGCCAGAAATCACATCACTTAGATTGTCTACAACCAAAATGTCATTGCCAGCCCCCCCATTCAGGGTATCATCGCCACCACCACCATCGAGGCGGTTATTGCCACTGTTACCAGTTATGATGTTATTATCGTTATCGCCTGTGGCGTTGAGGTTAATCGTCCCAATCAGTTCCAGGTTCTCAACATTAGTAGCATTGGTCAACAGATTAAAGCTGGCAGAAGTCCTGACTAAATCTGTACCTGTGCCGCCATCAACAACATCACTTAGGCTGTCTACCACTAAGATGTCATTGCCAGCGCCCCCGTTCATGGTATCACTACCACTGCCACCATCAAGGCTATCGTTACCACCACCACCGTTAAGGAGGTCGTTTCCCCTGCCTCCTTCTAGAGTATCACTCGTCGTCTTATCGTCGCGACCTTGGAGAGTGTCATTGCCGTCAAGCCCTCGTAGGAGTGTTGAGGCGTAACTGCTTTGAAGAAAATTGCTGAATACATTGCCTGTTCCCTCTGTGGCAGCAAATATCAGCACCAGGTTTTCAATGGTTGTTAATTGTTCGATACTATAGTTAAAAGCGCTTTGGATAGTATCATTACCCCCATTGAAAGATTCAACAAATTGATCCGTTGGTTGAATATATTGATAGAAATCATTGCCATCACCCCCCGCTAGGCGGTCACCTCCTTCGCCACCTCCGTAGAGGGTGTCATCGCCGGAACCACCAAATAGAGAATCAGGACCAGCGCCACCGAACAGGGAGTCATCTCCCTCTAACCCTCGAAGTAGGTCTCCAAACATTCCACCAATGAGTGTATCACTCCCAGAGCCACCCGTAAGCGTGTTAGGTTCCTCGAATACACCGCCTATCAGACCATTGCCAGTTTTAATCGCCATAGAATTAAGTTACCTTGAGATGAACTGCTACTTAACAGAGCCAACTCATCTGATCTTTTTATCTTTAAAGCCCTGCAAAACCAATAAAGTGGATATTCCTGTTGCCTTCAGTGATTCATTTGACTGATATCTAGACCTGATTTGCGTTTGCCCTGCGCTACTAAACTAGCAGTTTTTGCTTAAACAGCCAATGACTGTACCGTACTTCTCCTCAAAAGATTTATGAAGATGAACTCAATTCCTCTGGTATCAGTAATTATTCCGACTTATCACCGCAATGACTTGTTGGCTAAGTGTCTGGATTGCTTAGCACCTGGAGTACAAACCTTAGCGATTAAACACTATGAAGTTATTGTTACAGATGATGGCTCCCAGACAACGGCTCAGACTATGATTCAGAAGTTCTATCCTTGGGCAAAATGGGTCGCTGGTTCTCGCCAGGGACCTGCGGCAAACCGGAATAATGGGGCAAGATATGCTCAGGGAGAATGGCTAGCGTTCACCGATGACGACTGCTTACCCGACCCCCAGTGGCTAAAAGCCTATACTCAAGCTATGGTAGCTGAGTCCTCCTGCTTAATTTTTGAAGGGCGAGTGTATGTTGACCGTCCTCGGCGCAGTCTTGCCGAGACATCACCGATTAACGAGTCGGGTGGATATCTGTGGTCATGCAACTTTATCATTCACAGGCATATCTTTGAATCATTAGGGGGTTTTGATGAGCGATTTCCCTATGCAGCGATGGAAGATGTAGAGTTGAGGCAGAGAATCATCAAGATCGGACAGCCATTCAATTTTGTCCAATCAGCCTCAGTCTGTCATCCTTGGACGCCCAAAAAAGGCTGGAAAAAACTAAAACAACACCAAGAATCTACATTTATTTACTTATCGATACATCCAGAAGAAATTAAAAATATTAATTCATTGTATTACTTAAGGTTTGTGATTTATGGGTTGATAAAATCTACAATACCAGAGCTATTGAAATTTAATTTTTTAGGTATTAAACATGCAATGTTGTGGCATATTTCTTGTCTACAAATGGCTTTTATTATAGGAAGAATGAATAAAAAATAAAGCTCATGTCTATTATTTTTATAAAATACACTAAATGTAGTTGGTAAGGATTCAGGTCTATGTTTAGCTCATTCATCAGGCTGGGGGCGCTTGCCGTGACCAAGTAACGTTGAAAGGGAATCAAGTCATATCGACGAGTGCGCCCAGGCTATTTATTTTTTCCGCTCCTCACATAGCGACAAAAGGTCAACAGTCTGCTTTATTATTAGGTATATAAACAAAGACTCAAAGCTTCTTTATACAGAAATTACAGCATTGCCATTATGAGCATAAGTAATCAAATATATTTAAAGTTGCCCTACAAATGCACAAATAAATTAATCCTATTATTGGTGAAAAAACTTAAACAAATGCATTTACGGTATTTATGATAGACTAGACGAATCTATCGAACTTTTAACAAAAAAACTTTCTTGGACTTATCCAATAGACATGATACCCTACAGAAAAACCAAAAACAGACCGACAAAAGATGATTTAGACCAAGAAACAATTCAAATTTTGCTCAAAGCCAATGCCTTAGATATAAAATTATATGAATTTGCCCAAAACAACTTTGATAAACAATTCATGAATGTGTAATGTCAGTACAAGCAACAAAAATGTCTGTACTTGTTCAGATAGTACCAAGATTACCTCCAGCAGTTGATGGTCTAGGAGATTACTCACTGAATCTAGCTCGCCAACTGCGCCAAGACTGTGAAATCGAAACCCATTTTGTGGTCGGAGATCCAGGTTGGACAGGTGCTACAGAAATTGAAGGATTTACCATCAGCCAGGGAAATAAGCGTTCTGCTAATGCCCTGGTTTCAATACTATCTAGCAGCATCAGCACAGTCCTGCTACACTATGTTGGCTATGGGTATGCTCAGCGCGGTTGCCCTTTGTGGTTAGTGAATGGGTTACAACGTTGGCGAACCGCCAGTGCCAATCATTATCTAGTGACTATGTTCCACGAAGTTTACGCCTCTGGATCTCCTTGGACAAGTGCCTTTTGGTTATCACCCTGGCAAAGAAACTTGGCAGCGCGTTTGGCAAGGCTGAGTGATAAAGCTCTTACGACGAATCAAATCATTGCCCAAATCCTGGATCAGCTTCTTCTCGACAAACCTACTCCAACACCAAGTCTCCCTGTCTTTTCCAACATTGGAGAACCCAAGCAGCTATTGCCATTAGCAGAACGCCCTAGACAGCTAATCGTCTTTGGCACCCCTGGTATCAGACGGCGGGTTTATCAGGAGTCTCTGACATCTTTAAACCAAATATGTGATCAACTTGCCATAGAACGAATATATGATGTGGGTTCACCCTTATGTCTGGATATATCTCATGTCAATGGTGTACCCGTGGTAGCAACGGGTAAAATAGGAGCAGCCGCCGTGAGTACACTTCTGTCAAATGCACTCGTTGGTTTCTTGGACTATCCCACACACCTGTTGGCAAAATCTACTATTTTTGCCGCTTATTGCGCCCACAGGCTGATTCCGGTTGTGGCGACTACCTCGACAATTTTCCAGATAGATGGCTTGGAAGCCGGAAAGCACTATTGGCTTACAGGTAGTCCAGTAGGTAAACTAAGCTTGGCAACAGGGCAAGCGATCGCCGATAATGCTCATTGTTGGTATCAAACCCATAATTTATCCATACAGGCTCAGTCCTTTGCTACATATTTATCACAGAAGGAGACAACCGAGAGAGTACAGAATCACTACTATTAAGCTCAAAACTTGGCGAGTTAAGTCGTTTTTATATCTCGAATGAACCAAAAATTATATCTTAACTACGGCTGTGGTGTATCGGCTCCAGACAATTGGATAAATTTTGACTCATCCCCTACCCTGCTGTTTGAGAAAATTCCCCTAGTCGGGAAAATGTATACAAGAAACAACCAGCGTTTTCCCAAAACTGTTAAATACGGTGACATCGTAAAAGGTCTACCCATTCCCCCGGAGTCTTGTGCGGGAATCTACGCTAGTCATATTTTAGAGCATCTGGCTTTAGAAGATTTTCGTGTTGCCTTAACGAATACCTATAGGTTACTGAACCCTGGCGGACTTTTTCGGTTAGTCGTTCCCGATTTGGAATACTTAGCCAAAACTTACATTAACTCTGAAAACCCTCTAGCTGCTGAGGAATTTGTGCGGAACACCTGGATGGGTGTAATAACAAGACGACGAGGACTATTAGGTTGGGTAGAAGCCATCCTAGGAAATAGCCGTCACCTCTGGATGTGGGATTTTAAGTCGCTGAGGTATGAGTTGATGGCTGTGGGATTTATGGATATCAGGAGATGTGACTATAGTGATGCTACTGATGTAATGTTTAAGCAGGTGGAACATCCGTTACAATTTGTGAATGCTGTGGGAATAGAATGCCGCAAGCCGTTAAGCCCCAATCAGCAGGTAGACTGCCAGAGAGAGTTGAGCCATGAGTCAAGGTAGATACCGGGTTCTTTTTATCTCCTCCCAACCGATGCAAAATGCTGCGCCTTTAAGATTGCTAGCTCAACATCCGCAGCTAGAAATGCAGATGGCTTACTGTAGCCTCCCCACCAACACCCATCTTTGGCAGAGTTGGGAGTACCTGAACAAGGATGTTTTTGACACTCCGATGATGGATGGCTATCCTTGGATTTATGTACCTAATCGCTCCCTCTCACCCAGTCTGGGTAGATTTTGGGGGTTACTGAATCCAGGTTTAGTCAAGATGGTATCCAAGTTTGATTGTTGTATAGTCTATGGTCATGCCTATGCTAGTTTTTGGTTAGTGATCGCGACAGCCAAATTTACGGGAAAACCGCTTTTGCTATCAACTGATGCAACCTACTTGGAATCAGCAGCAGGGGGTAACTGGAAAGTGCCGCTCAAACGCCAGCTACTTCCTTACCTGTACAATAGAGTAGCCGATGCCGTACTGGTGCCATCAACGGCTGCTAAACGGTTTATTCATTCATTAGGCGTTCCAGAAAAGCGAATTTTTGTGACGCCTTATGTGGTAGATAACGAAGCAATCACAAGCATTGCCAGCCAAGCCAACCGTCAAAAAATTAGAGAAAGTTGGCAGATTTCAGAAGATGCCTTAATTATCCTATTTTGTGCTAAATTTATTGAGCGTAAGCGTCCTCAGGATGTCCTGCAAGCTTTTGCGATTGCTAATATACCCCACAGTTATTTGGTTTTGGTGGGAGAAGGACCATTAGGGGATGAACTGCGTGCTACCGTTGAGCAATTAGGAATCAATGAGCAAGTGCGCTTTTTGGGATTCGTTAAATATTCACAGCTACCGGAAGTCTATGCTACCTGTGATTTACTGGTTCATCCGGCTGAGTGGGAACCCTATGGGTTAATCGTCAATGAAGCTATGGTTTGTGGCATCCCAGTTATTGTAAGCGATCGCGTGGGTGCGAGTTATGATTTGATTCAGGACGGAGTAACAGGTTTCACCTATCCCTGTGGTGATGTAGGCATCTTAGCAGAACTGTTAAGGAAAACCCTCACGAATCGGGTACAGTTGAAGCAAATGGGAAAGGTAGCTAAGCAGCGAATGGAAACATGGTCATCTCGCGAAAATGCAGCCGTAACTGTGGAGGCGATAAGGACAACGATTGATTTGAAACAAAACAATAAATCATAAAAAAAATCTGTTTATTATATAATCTAGCCAATTCATATTTTAAATAAATATTCTAATTAAATATTTCTGTCATTTACGTTGTTTCATTTAAGGAGAAAGTCCAGCTTGCATACTAGAGAAAATGCATTTTCAAATCCTATTAAACTTGAACCCGTACAATCCTGCCCTGTATGTGGAGCTAATGGCTATGTTAGCTTAGAAGGTTGCCGAGATCATATTTGTGGATTGTCAGGAAATTGGTCATTTAGAAAGTGCCAGCAATGTAATTCGCTCTGGATAGATCCGCGTCCAACTAAGGAAATGATTTCATTTCTTTATCCTGATAATTATTGTTTTACACACATTCAACCGGAAGCTCCACTCAAAGAGCCGGAAGGCTTTTTAAATAAGTTCAGATTTTCTGCAAAGCTAGCAATTTTAGAACATAAATTCGGATATAAAGATCTTTCTCAAAAAGCATCCCTGTCATTAGGAATTAAGCTAGGGAAGTTCATTCGCTTTCTTCCAGGAATTTCAAAATGGGCAGGATACACAGTTCGATTTCTTCCTTACTATCCTCAAGGTCGCTTGTTAGAAGTAGGGGCAGGAAATGGACAGTTCTTGTGGTTGATGAATGAGTTAGGCTGGCACGTCGAAGGGATAGAACCAGATCCAAAGGCAGCTCAAGCTGCTGATTTTACAGGGTTAAAGCTGATAAAATGTGGAGTGGAAGACGTTGACTTAGAACCCTCTAGTTACGATGCTATAGTTTTGCACCACGTTTTAGAACATCTTCCTGATCCGAAAACTGTGTTAAAAAAGTTAGAATATAGTCTCAAACCAGGCGGCGTTTTAGTCAGTATTTCACCTAACCCTGAGGGTATAATAGCCAAGTTATTCAAAAATAAATGGTATGCGCTAGATGCACCGCGTCATTTGATATTGCCCAGCAGAAAAGGATATGAGTCTATGCTGGAAGGTACAAAATTAAAAGTACAAGTTTATACAATTAAGCAAATATTTTTTTGGATATGCCGTGAAAGTTTATCGATTCATCAGACAGGTAGAGTGGGAAAGTATACAGGATGGTTATTGCCCAAAATATTGGGTTTATTTACTTCAATTTTATTGCCATTTTTTCCTGATTTAGGTGAAGAAGTTGTTTGTCATGCCGTCAAGGAATAAAATAAAGATGATATGAGTTTACCCATTCCAGTTTTTATAGTTCATTGGAATCGCCCTCAAGAATGCATACGCACCGTACAATGCTTTCTTGAGCAAAATTTACTTGTGAGTATTTCAGTCATTGATAACGCTTCGAGTCAAGAAAATGTTAAAATTCTGAGCGAGAATCTCCCTGCCAATGTCAAACTAGTCCGGTTAGAGGAAAATAAAGGTTGGGGTGGCGGATTAAATGTCCTTCTCAGTCAATGGCTAGTTAACAAAAAAGAACCTTACTGTTTCATCAGCGCTCATGATGCTCTACCACAAGGAAAATGTCTAAACATGCTGATTAATAGTCTGGAAAGTGATTCTAAGCTTGGCATTGTTTGTCCAGAGTATGGCAACCCAGAACTACCTCGATTCTCACCTATAAAAGGTCCCCACTTTATTTTTACCACACCCCGTCCTACTGGTACTGTGGAATCAATTCCCTTTCCTCACGGAACTCTAATGGCTTTTCGCTGGGAATGTTTAAAGGACATTGGTCTGTTTGATGAGCGTTATTTTGCTTATGGTGACGAGTATGACCTTGGCTTACGAACTTGGCTCTACAACTGGAAGGTTGCTATCGTCTGGGGAGCGCTCGTAGTTAACCCTGGCTCATGGACTCCGAGTCCAATTAAAACTTATTTATTTACTAGGAATTCATTACTTCTAGCCTATACTTATGGTGGTAGGTTACAGGCAATGCTACGAATATTTCTGATATGTATCAACACCTCTAGGCTACTTATATTTCCTTTTACGCGAAAAAATGCATTTTTTACAGATGATTTTCTTTATGCGCGATTTTTAGCAATTACTAATTTTATACTGAATCGCCATGGCTGTCCTCCCAGTCAATTAAGCAAATTAAAATTATAAACAGATTATATTTTGTATAAAAAGATAAAAATATAAATAGATTTAATAAATATATTTTATGTATAAATAATGAAAATATTAGTTTATTCTTCTTTATTTTATCCTAGTATTGGAGGACTAGAAACAGTTGTGTCCATTCTCGCTCATGAGTTTGTCTACCTGGGGCATGAGGTTAAACTCGTTTCACAGACACCAACAACTGTACCTCGGTTTTTTCCTTTTGAAGTCATCCGACGACCTCACCCACAGCACCTATTAAAACTTATCCGTTGGTGTGATGTCTATTTCCAACCCAATGTCAGTCTCAAAGGAATTTTGCCGCTTTTAATTAGCCCTAAACCCTGGGTTGTGTCACATAATAATTGGTACACTCGGCAAAATGGTAGTCTAGGCTGGCAAGACTATTTAAAGCATTTAATCATCAGATTTGCCACTAACATTTCAGTCAGTCAAGCTGTAGCCAACCATATCTTAACTCCATCAACGGTGATTCCCAATCCTTATCAGGAAGACATATTTTACGAAATGCCAGACATTCATCGGGATAAAGAACTTGTCTTTTTAGGACGCTTAGTATCTGATAAAGGTGTAGACGTATTGCTCAAAGCATTAGCTAATCTTAAACAGATAAACCAATTTCCTCGATTGACGATTATAGGTGGCGGTGCAGAAGAAGCTCAATTACGTCAACAGGCGCGAGATTTACACATTTGGGAGCCAGTCAATTTTGTGGGAGTGAAAGTTGGCAAAGAATTAGCCCAATTATTAAACGCTCATAAAATTATGGTAGTACCATCCCGTTGGCAAGAGCCATTCGGTATAGTAGCGTTAGAGGGGATTGCCTGTGGCTGCGTAGTGGTGGGTTCAGCCGGAGGCGGACTTAAAGAAGCCATTGGTTCTTGTGGACTTACCTTTGCCAATGGTGATAGTCAAGCCTTGACTCAAGTCCTAGCACAGTTGTTAACCCAACCTAACCTGTTATCTCAGTATCGCCAAAATGCAGCATCTCACTTAGCCGACCATCGAAAAGCTGAAATAGCAAAAGCGTACCTAAAAATATTGGAGGAGACTATCCGTTGAACCTACTAATTCTGGGTCTACTCGCTGGTACTTTCATAGCTTGCCTATCAGCCCTCAACTGGCGTCTTGCCGTTAAAACGACGCTAGTTGTTGTAGTGATTGAGGGAGCGCTACGAAAATGGGCTTTTCCCCAAGCCAGTCAACTCCTTTACTTTCTGAAAGACTTTATCCTTTTTGGAGCGTACATCAGTTACTTTTCTTTGCCAAATACTAAACTAAAACTAGCGGGAAAACACCACACTATTACTGCTCTAACCTGTATCGTAGCACTCTGGTGTCTGTTTCAATCCTTCAATCCAAGTTTGGGTTCTTTTGTTATCGGTATATTCGGTATTAAAAATTACTTATTTTATCTTCCTTTAATGTGGCTATTGCCACATCTTTTCCGGTCAGAAGAAGAACTTTATAAATTTTTGCGTTCTTATCTCTTGCTACTTATTCCTGTCGGAATTTTAGCGATCGCTCAGTTTTTAAGTCCTCCTAGTAGCCCTCTTAATGTCTATGTCAATGATGACACAGCTTTTGCCCTATCGGGAAACAATACCGTCCGGGTAACTGGCACCTTTTCCTACATTGCTGGCTACTCCATTTATCTGGGATTCTGCTTATGCTTACTGCTACCATTGCTGACGCGGCAACAGTCACGTTTATGGCGTTCCCTCACTATTGTCGAGGTCTTGTTAGTAGTCATCACTAGCTTTATGACCGGTGCCCGTGGCTTAATGATTATCGCCATTTTACTCATAGTTGGTTACTTTAGCCTGCAAGGGTTAACCCAATTGGGTAACATCCTGCGTTCCATCCCAAAATTTATACTACCCGGTATCCTGGCTTTTATTGCCACAACTGTCTGGTTTCGCCCAGCCGTGGAAGCCTTCTGGATTCGCGCCTCCACGAGCAACGATCTCCCGGCTCGAATTGTAGGTAGTTTTACTGACCCCTTTAGGTTTTTTGCGTATAAGGGAATAGATGGTTACGGTACAGGAGCGACTTTCCAGGCAAATGGTATCATTCGGGCATTACTCAATCTTCCCAGTGGAGAATATATCCCCGTCTTTTATGAATCAGAAATGGGTAGGATTGCCCTGGAATTGGGACCGATTGGCTTTTTATTGTGGTATGGGTTTAAACTGGTTTTGCTGTTAGCCCTGTGGAATGTATATAGGCAGCTAAAACGACCTTTCTTGCGTCAGTTGGCTCTCAGTGCTTTTTTACTCCAAGCCATCATGTTCAATAGTCAGCTAATTTTCAACCCAACAGCTAACTTGTATTATTGGTTTCTCAATGGTTTTATTTTCCTTTTACCTCAACTCGAACAGAAAGTGAATTGGCAACACTATCAACAAACATGGCAACTCTATGTCCAATCCTCGGATTTCCCTGATTCACCCCACAAGTAATCCTTTTTCCCGGAATGCGGCAATTGCTCTGGCACAAGCCGGTTGGCTTCAGGAAGTAATTACCACAATGGCTTATAACCCCGAAGGGGCGATAGGACATGTCTTGAAGCGGCTTCCTCCCTCTATTCGTAACCCGATTACTCATGAACTGAAACGACGAACCTGGATTCCTCCCCATGGCGTACCCATACGGACGTATCCCTGGCGAGAAGTACTGCGAATGGCAATGGTCAAATCAGGCGTAAGTTGCCGCATTGGTCTAGGTCATCAAGGACCGATTGATTGGGTGTATGCTTCCTTAGACCGCCACGTTGCCCATCACCATCTCCAAGGAATTGATGCCGTCTATGCCTACGAAGATGGAGCTGCCTGCACTTTTCAAGCTGCTAAGCAATCTGGTATCCTCTGCTTATACGACCTGCCGATTCCCTTCTATCGAACCAGTCGTGCTATTCAAGCCGAAGAAGCTGAACAGTTTCCAGACTTGGCTCCTGCCTTACAGGCCATCCAAGAACCAGCTTGGAAAATCGAGCGTAAGGAACAGGAAGTTGAGTTAGCTGACCATATAGTTGTGGCATCGTCTATGACACAAAAGTCTCTGTTGGATAGAGGTGTAAAACCCGAAAAAATTACCGTCATTCCCTACGGTGCGCCCATTGACTATTTCCAACCTCAACCCAAGTCAGATCACTGTTTTCGCGCTTTATTTGTTGGTCGAGTTGGACCCCGCAAAGGCGTCCACTACCTATTGCTAGCTTGGCAGAAGTTAAAACTACCTGGGACGGAATTACTTTTGGTCGGGGTTAACGAATTTCCGGAAGGTTGGCTAGCAGATTATACCCATCTTTTCCGCTATGTTCCTTCTGTTCCTCACTGTTCCTTGCAAAAATATTACAGTGCTGCTAGTGTTTTCGTGTTTCCTTCCTTAGTTGAAGGCTTTGGACTGGTGCTGCTAGAGGCAATGGCTTGTGGAATTCCTGTAATTACCACATTTAACACAGCAGGTTGTAATATTATCACAGATGGGGTAGATGGGTTTATTATTCCCATTCGGGATGTTAACACCCTCAAAGAAAAATTAGAATGGTGCTATCAGCATCCGCAAGAATTAGCTGAAATGGGTAAAGCGGCTCGCCATAAAGCTGAACAGCTAACCTGGGAAAATTATCGACAAAAGTTAGTTAATAAAGTTAGAGAATGTTTGTTCAATTATTAAGGTAAAATCATGTGCGATCAAAGCTGTATTGAATTTGGTCAAGCTAATCTTACTGTGGAAAACATTAAAAATAAGTCGGTACTAGAGGTAGGATCTGTTAATATTAATGGCAGCTTAAGATCTATTGTAGAAGCCTTAGAACCTAGTCTTTATATTGGCGTTGATATACACATGGCTCCTGGAGTCGATTTCATTTGTGATGCTGATAATTTAGTTAATCAGTTTGGACAAGAAAAGTTCGATGTACTGATCTCAACTGAGATGTTAGAACATGTACCAAATTGGCAAGAGGTAATAAGCAACTTCAAACAAGTGCTTAAACCCAATGGGATTTTGTTGATCACAACTAGATCTATAGGTTTTCCTTATCATGGCGCACCCTATGATTTTTGGAGATATCAGCTATCAGATTTAAAAGCTATATTTTCCGACTTTAAAATTGAAGTACTACAAAAAGACAACGAAGAACCGGGCGTATTTCTGAAAGCGATAAAACCGATTAATTTTAAAGAAAAAAATTTAGATAATTACCTTTTATACTCAATTATAAAACATAAAAAAATAACCTCAAACACAAACATAGAGGTCACGGAACGGGATCGGTGGTTTAATAATCTAGATTTAGCCGTAAGAAGACTAGTAAGTAAAATCTTACCTTTATCAATAAGACAATTTATCAAAAAAAGAATCCTAAAGATCATCTAGCCTCGATACTACAATACTGAACTTGGGAAAAAATGCTCCTGAATGCTGCATTTGGTGTTAAAATTGAGAAGATTTACTCTATAGGCAAAGGATGCAGCACAGAATTTTCTTTACACACATTCCTAAAACGGCGGGTAGTTCGGTAAAAAATACTTTAATTTATCCCAACTATAAGGAAGAGGAAATTTACTGTTACCAGGGACTAAAAAGAATAATTTTATGTAATAAAAAAAAAGTTAAAATTGTTATAGGTCACTTTCCCTTTGGTCTACATAGGCTTTTTTCTGATTCCTTTGCATACACTACATTTCTAAGAGATCCCCTAGAGAGAGTTATATCTCACTACTACTGGGTAAAAGAGACTAAATATCCAACGTATGAACATCCAGATTGGAAATTGCATTCAGAAAATTCTTTAGAAGAATTTTTTGATAAAAGAAAATTTGATAAATTTAGTCTAGACTACTTTAGGTTAATTGATAATTTGCAAACAAGGTATATTGCCGGAATAGAAAATAGATTGAGATCAAAAGATTCAGAATATATGCTGGAAATTGCAAAGTTAAACCTTGTTAAATACTATAAAATTTTTGGTATTCAAGAGGAATTTGAAAAGTCAATAAATCTATTGAAAACGTATTTTGGATGGTCATTCCAATCCAGAGTTACTAGACAAAAAAATACAAATAAAAAACCTAATATTAGCAAAAAAACCATGGAAACTATAAAAAAAAATAATCAGCTAGATTTGTATTTGTATGATTATGCATTAAAAATATTTCAAGAATTTTAATGCCCATTTCATAAAAAAAGGTATTTTAATAAAAAGAATAATTGCTAAATATCATCCATGAAAATATTAATGTGTATCAAATAAAAATGAGATGATACAATATTTTTTGATTGGTCAATATAGTTATGAAAAACAACTTTAACAAGATTCATTTATGGTTGCCCAATATTTTTGAGTTTAAAGGTGGAATTCAAGTTTACTCAGCTTTTTTATTGAAAAATTTACAAAGCTTGTATCCTAACAAATATTATAAAGTTTTTCTCAAACACGATACTTGTGCATCACCCGATTTTCTCAAGTCCACTCGATTTCATTGTGCCGGAACCTTTCCCCTACCTCTACGAACCCTGGTATTTGCCGCTCAAATTTTAGGACATGGATTTTGGCAACATCCTAATCTAGTGATAGCCACGCACCTCCATTTTACAAAAGCAGCGTACTGGCTAAAACGAATGACAGGTATCCCCTATTGGACAGTTGCCCATGGTGTAGAAGCTTGGAACATCGAACACCCTGGCTTAAAAAGGGCTTTACATTACGCTGACCGGATTCTAGCTGTCAGCCATTATACCCGCGATCGCCTCCTCAACGAACAACACCTTGATCCGGCTAAAATCTCAGTGTTACCCAACACATTTGATGCTACTCGCTTCCAAATTGCCCCTAAACCTCAACATCTACTGAAGCGTTATCACCTGACTGAAAAACAGCCAATTATTTTAACGGTGGCTAGATTGGATAGTAGTGAACAGTACAAAGGATATGACCATATCCTTCAGGCACTACCAGAGATTCGGCGTCAGGTTCCCCAGGTTCACTATATCCTAGTTGGTCAGGGTAGCGATCGCGCCCGCATTGAACAACTCATCACCAACCTCAACCTCCAAGATTGTGTCACCTTAACTGGCTTTGTTCGCGATGAGGAACTGTGTGATCATTATAATCTTTGTGATGTGTTTGCTATGCCCAGCAAAGGCGAGGGATTTGGCATCGTTTACCTGGAAGCCTTAGCTTGTGGTAAGCCTACCATCGGTGGTAATCAGGATGGAGCAATCGATGCACTTTGTCAAGGAGAATTGGGTGTGTTGGTCGATCCTGATAATATAGATGAGATAACTCAAACCATCATCCAAATCTTGCAAGGTATCTATCCCCATCCCCTTCTATATCAACCTGAAGTCTTGCGTCAGAAAGTCATCGATACCTATGGGTTTGAGCGCTTTCAACAAACCTTGGCAGAATTACTCCAAACAACGGAACTGGGAGTTCAATAGGTGAGAGTTTTACAGGTTATTCCCTCCGTTAGTCCAGCTTTAGGGGGTCCTACACAAGTTGTATTAAACTTAGTTCAAGCATTGCGAGAATGGGGAATTGATACTGAAATTGTTACCACTAATGACAACGGTGCAACACTTTTAGATGTACCTTTAAATCAACGCATTACATATCAACAGGTTCCTGTCTGGTTTCTGCCGCGATTTTCTCCACCTTTAAAAGAGTTTATCTTTTCAACAGCACTGACTCAATGGTTGTGGCAACATATTCAGGATTATGATATCTTAGATAACCATTATCTTTTCTCCTACGCCTCCACCTGTGCTGGTGCGATCGCTCGCTGGTATGAAATTCCTTATACCGTCCGTACAATGGGTCAACTCAGCCCTTGGGCATTGGAGCAAAGTCGGTTAAAAAAGCAATTATACACCTTCCTAATTGAACGTCGCAATCTCAACCGTGCCGCCGCTATTCACTGCACGTCAGCCCATGAAGCCCAAGATGTGCGTAACTTTGGCATTTCAACTCCTACCGTTACTTTACCTCTAGGGGTGAACTTACTTCCAGATTGCCCAGAGGCTAAACAGAATTTACATCAGAGTTATGGAATACCGAATCAAACGCCAATCGTACTTTTTTTATCTCGCCTGCACTATAAAAAGCGTCCTGATTTATTAATCCAAGCCCTCAGCCAACTCACTGTTAAAAGCTATGATTTTCACCTTATATTGGCGGGTTCAGGGGAACCCGACTATGTAAATCATCTACAAAAATTAGTCGCCTCGGTTGGTTTAACTAAAAATACATCATTTGTTGGTTTTGTCACGGGTGAAGATAAAAACTTACTCCTCCAAGGTTCGGATATCTTTGTCCTCCCTTCTTTTTCGGAAAATTTCGGAGTAGCAGTAGCCGAAGCAATGGCGGCTGGATTACCCGTGATCGTTACCCCCGGTGTACAAATTTCACCCGAAATTGCCGAAGCTAAAGCTGGATTAGTTGTAGAGGGAGAGATTGAGACTCTTACTGATGCGATCGCGACTTTGCTAAACTCTCCTCATCTACGCCATGAACTCGGCGAGAATGGTAAGCGCTTGGTGAGT
The DNA here is from genome assembly GCF_040218245.1 of Coleofasciculus sp. E1-EBD-02. Taxonomy (NCBI): domain Bacteria; kingdom Bacillati; phylum Cyanobacteriota; class Cyanophyceae; order Coleofasciculales; family Coleofasciculaceae; genus Coleofasciculus; species Coleofasciculus sp. E1-EBD-02. Next base: position 76,937 of record NZ_JAVJQN010000033.1, read on the forward strand.
CATCGATATTCCTGGAAGGCGATCGCTCAAAATCTGATTTCTGTCTATACTGCAATAATCGAGGGGAAACCTTTACCGGATCATCTCAGTAATTATTGATCAGCCGTCAAATCAGTGACATTTACCCCTATCCCGCTAGTACAAATAGTCTGGTGAAAATCTGCCGTCATCAATTTAAATGGAAATGCTGTCTAACCAGCGCTACTCTGATCCTGCTTCTACTCAGTATCATTCCCCTGCGGCTGGCGATCGCACAATACCAATCACCCTACCCTCAAGCTATTCTAACCTTAGGCGGTGGGCGCGATCGCGAAACCTTCACCGCCCAATTTGCCCAAACTCACCCTTCCCTAGACATCTGGGTTTCGAGTGGTTCACCCCCAGACGTTTTGTCTGCTATTTTCCAGAACGCCAATATTCCAACTCAGCGCGTTCATCTCGACTATCGCGCCGTCGATACCGTCACCAATTTCACCTCTCTCGTGGCTGACTTCAAACGCCGCCAAATCCAACATATCTACCTAATCACCTCAGACTATCATATCCCCAGAGCAAAAGCGATCGCGAATCTGGTTCTCGGAAGCCAAAGCATCACCTTCACCCCCATCGCCGTACCCTCCAACCAACCCCCTGAATCCTGGCTGCGTATTCTTCGTGACAGCATTCGCGCCCTACTCTGGATTATCACAGGTCATACTGGCGCTACACTTAAACCACAATTGATTAGTCATTTGTTATTCGTCATTCGTCCTTTGTTATATCATTGACTTAAAACGAATGTTGTTGACTTAAGATAAATATCGCCAACTTGGACACCAGAAAAGGAATTTCTTATCTTTAAGCTAAAGTAAGAATCAAGCTTATTGGGTAATTCTTTTAACCCGTTTTAACGGGTTTTAGCTTTTAGCCCGGACTTTAGTTCAGGGCTTTAGTCAGTGCTTATCCACTATTCAGCGCCATCACGATAAAACGTAGCACAAAAACCCCCGCCAAAACCCACACCGCGATCGCGACTTCATTGGCTTTACCTTGAAACCCTTTAATTAACGGGTAAGTAATCAATCCAATCGCTAAACCTTCCGCGATCGAATACGTCAATGGCATCATTAAAATCGTTAAAAATGAAGGAATTGACTCCGCCGGATCATCCCAGTGAATTCCCCGTAAATTCCCAGCCATTAATACCCCCACAATTACCAATGCTGGCGTCGTAGCAAACGCTGGAATTCCCGAAATTAACGGAATAAAAAAGATCGAACCAATAAACAAAACCGCGACAACAACAGCCGTAAATCCCGTTCGCCCCCCTTCAGCAATCCCTGAAGCTGACTCAATATACGTCGTCACCGTCGAGGTTCCCAAAACTGCCCCTACTGTGGTTCCTACTGCATCCGCCATCAATGCTTGATTCGCCCTGGGCAATTCCCCTTGTTCGTTAATATAACCCGCCTGCATCCCTACCCCAGTCAGGGTACCTACGGTGTCAAATAAGTCTACAAACAGAAACACGAACAACACTGCTAGGAAATCCCAGCCATTCACCTGATTGATTCTACCCAATCCCGCGATCGCAACTCCGACTAAATCCACGGGTAACTCAGGAACACCAATAATTCCCTCTGGTAACGGAGACACGCCGAGAATCCAGGCTAGCGCCGCCGTTGCTAAAATTCCCCATAACAGCGCCCCCGTGAGGCGACGGGCAACAAATGCCGAGGTAATTAGGATACCCGCGATCGCAATTAATGTTGAAGGTTGACTCAAATCCCCTAACTTCGTTTTCGTCACCGTATCAGCGGCGATAATCCCCGCCCCACTTAAGGCAATATAGGCGATAAATAAGCCAATTCCAGCCGCCGTTGCCCGTTTCAGACAATCGGGAATCGCTTTGACGATTAAATGACGGACATTTGACAACGTTAGGGCAATAAAAATCAACCCTTCGATTAAGATAGCAGAAAGGGCAATCCGCCAGTCGATACCTAATCCCAATACCACCGAGTAGGTAAAAAAGGCATTAAGTCCCATACCGGGTGCAAGGGCAAGGGGGTAATTCGCCCACAATCCCATAACTAGGGTAGCAATTGCCGCAGAAAGTGCTGTGGCAATGACCAATTCATTAAACAAATCTCCTGATGCTTGTAAAAAAATGGCATCGGATAAAATGCCCGGATTCACAACCAAGATATAAGCCATCGTCATAAAGGTGGTGAACCCTGCCAATAGTTCTATGCGGATGGTGGTTTGGTATCGATCAAATTTAAAGAATTTAGCCAAAAATCCCGGCTGTTTCGCTGGTTGTCCAGACGGATTAGCAGGGGAATGCTCCTGATTTGGATCATGATGACTCATAAGTGTCGCCTGAGATGCCCTAAGATTTAGCCATTAGTATTATATGATTGGGAATCATAAATTATATCACTTATCAAAGTATTGGTTTCGTCTTGGCTTAATCGCTATTTTTTTAGCCTCAGTACTACTCCGATTTTGGGGATTGGGTCGATTTAATACGCTGGTATTTGATGAGGTGTATTACGCCAAATTTGCCAATAATTACTTAACCGGAACAGAGTTTTTCAATGCTCACCCGCCCTTGAGCCAATATATTATCGCGATCGGGATGTGGCTGGGTTCTCATTTTCCCTGGGATCAGCAGTCCATGAATGGTTTGGCGGGTTCATTGCGATCGACCTGGAGTTACCGTTGGCTGAATGCGCTCACGGGTTCGTTTATTCCCTTAGTTGTCGCCGGAATTGCCTATCAGCTTAATCGGCGTCGCAGCTATGCGTTAATCGCCGCCTTGTTAGCTGGGGCGGATGGTCTATTTTTAGTTGAGTCTCGCTACGCGCTGAATAATGTCTATTTGGTTATTTTGGGATTATTGGGGAATTTATGTTTGTTAATCGCACTCAATCAATCTCAGTCGAAACGCTGGATAATTTTGGCATTATCGGGTGCTTTTTTCGGCGCATCTGCTTGTATTAAATGGAATGGTTTATGGTTTTTATTTGGGGTTTATCTCCTGTGGGGGATGGCTTGGTTGCTTCAGTGGAGAGGAGATAGTTCAAAATTTAAACCTTGGGTTGGGGCGGGTTTATTTACATCTGGGTCAAAAAGAGACGATAGTAGTGAAACCCGCCCCTACAAACCATGCACTACAGCGAAGCGAAGGGTCAACACTCAACACTCAACACTTAAAACTCCCTTAGTTAATTTAACTCAATTAAACGGGATTCAATTTTTAGTCAATTTTGCCTTAATTCCGGCGTTGACGTATAGCTTACTTTGGATTCCCCACCTAATTATGAATCCCCAACCCGGATTTTGGGAAGCCCACTATAAAATTTTGACGTTTCACGAAAAAATCGGCAGCGGACCCGATGTTCATCCCTACTGTTCTAAATGGTACACTTGGCTAATTATGCTGCGACCTGTGGCTTACTTTTACCAAACTGCCCAGAGTACCCGCGAACAAGTCCCGGCTTACCCTCCGTTACCCAAGGGATATGGTCAGGTGATTTATGATGTCCATGCGATGGGAAATCCTATCCTTTGGTGGTTATCAACAGCAGCCATTTTATTGTTACTGTTGCTGTTGCTACAGCGTATTTTTTCAGGAATGTGTGGATATTTTCCACCCACAACAGTGAATTATATTAGCCTCTATTTAGGTCTTAACTGGTTGGCTCAGTTAGTACCTTGGATTGGGGTAAGTCGCTGTACATTTTTATACCACTATATGGGAGCTTCTGTGTTTTCTGGGTTAGGGTTAGCTTGGCTGATTGACCGTTGGCTACATCGAGAGCAAGAGTCTTGGCAAATAGTGGCAATAACGGTTATCAGTTTAATTCTGTTGGCATTTGTATTTTGGTTGCCGATTTATTTAGGATTACCTCTATCTCCTGAGGGTCATCAACTGCGAATGTGGTTCCGTTCTTGGATTTAGATTATTTGCTAATTGGTCATTGGTCATTGGTCATTGGTCATTGGTCATTGGTCATTGGTCATATCGGCGCTTGTAGTGCAAGAAGGCAGAAATAACTGAACAGCTAATATCTCCCCCAGCTCCCTCAGCTCCCTCAGCTCCCCCAGCTTCATCGTCTCTACGAAGCTGCTCAAGTATTTTTGCCGCGATGCAGTAGGGGTGACCCGCTTGTATAAATGAACAACGTTCGTCGTCTCAATTTGGTCGGGTCGCCCTCTGTAATTCGGTGAGGCTGTAAGCATAGCGTCCCTATGTTTCCCTACATTTAGGTGTACTATTACCCTTCTGTCATTGCCACAATTTGAAGCGTTGTTAGTTCTAACTGAGGAAACAAAAGAGACAGAATTGTCGCGTCTCCTTGATATCGCGCTGCCTGGTATTCATCGTCAATTAAACGATTGATCGTTACAGTGGGTTGTTTAGGAGATCCAATATATTGAACGCCTCCGAGTCCGGCATAATCGACAATCCAGTATTCCCGAATTCCGAGTGTTTCGTACTCATTTAATTTAATCCGGTAATCGTCCCGCCAATTGGTGCTGACAACTTCAATCACCAGGGGAGGTGGTATGTATGCTGCCGCAGATGCTGAACTTTGGCGCATTCTTTGCCATTCGTCTTTGGCGAATATCACAATATCGGCTTTACGACTGGACTCATTTTCACCGGGGGCGTTATTCAACCGGACTTGCTTGCTCTGACGGGGAACATAGGGTAAATTAAAGTCTTGGCAATGGTTGTTCAGGAGACGACAAAGCCCATCAACAACGTCTTCATGTTTAGCTGTAGGTTCACTGAGGGGCATGGCAACTCCTTTGACAAGCTCGAATGACCTACCGGAGCCATCATCCCAGTTGAGAAATTCCTCGAAGGCTAGGGGTTTGTTGGCGATCGCGATCATTGTTATTGCTCCAATTCATCGGTCAGCTTGATTTGGCTTATGTCTATGTTAAGGTTAAGGGAATTTTTTTACTCAAACGACCAGGGATGCGATCGCACTCACCGATAAGTTGGGATGGTGTGTTCCCATGATGGAGTTCGAGTGAGTCATGGGAGTTATTGGTAGGAACGCACCCGACAAGACGGGTATCGCACTCGCAACAAAGGCTGTTGAGTCATATCATGTCCGGTCAAACACCCCTGAATAAAAACAGGCAAATAGTTTTTGCTCTCAAATAATAGAACAAGGGCGGGTTTTGCATCACAGTTATCAGAAATCATCAAGGTTAATCCCTAAACCCGCCCCTACAAAATTTGTGATTTTTACTCATCTTCCCTATCTTTCCTATCTTCCAGACGTAGCATGCTACGTCTCTACATTGCTCCCCCAGCTCCCCCATCTTCCCCATCTTCCCCATCTTCCCCAGCTCCCCTAGCTCCCCTAGCTCCCCCAGCTCCCCCAGCTTCCCCAGCTTCCCCTCTTCCTCACGATAGAATAGGTAAAATGACCAGCGATCGCACTTCCTCTGGTCAACTATCCATTAAAATCTCTAAAGTTATTGTATTCAGCGATTTGGCATTAACAGCGAGAGGAGACAAAAGTACGCATGGGCAAGGTAGTCGGCATTGACCTAGGGACAACAAACTCTGTGGTAGCCGTCATGGAGGGTGGCAAGCCGGTTGTCATTGCTAATGCAGAAGGTATGCGGACAACCCCTTCTGTGGTGGCTTTTAGTAAGGAGGGGGAACGCTTAGTCGGACAAATGGCACGCCGCCAAGGGGTTCTGAATCCCCAAAATACGTTTTATGGGATTAAGCGCTTTGTGGGGCGTCGATATAGCGAACTCAATCCTGAGTCGAAGCGCGTCCCCTATACGATTCGCCGTGATCCAGAAGACGCGATTAAAATTCGCTGTCCCCGCTTGAAGCAGGAATTTTTCCCGGAAGAGATTTCGGCGATGGTACTGCGGAAGTTGGCGGATGAGGCGACTCGCTATCTGGGTGAAGAGGTGACGGGGGCGGTGATTACGGTTCCCGCTTATTTTAATGATTCCCAACGACAGGCGACGCGAGATGCGGGGCGGATTGCGGGGTTGGAGGTGTTGCGAATTCTCAATGAACCCACAGCCGCATCCTTAGCCTATGGGTTGGATCGGGAAGACAGTCAGACGATTTTAGTCTTTGATTTGGGCGGTGGTACGTTTGATGTCTCGATTCTAGATGTGGGGGAGGGTGTATTTGAGGTGAAAGCCACCAGTGGCGATACTCAATTGGGGGGAAATGATTTTGACCGCAAAATCGTCGATTGGCTAGCCGAACAGTTCCTGGAAGCCGAAGGCGTGGATTTACGCCGCGATCGCCAAGCCCTCCAGCGATTGATGGAAGCCGCTGAAAAAGCCAAGATTGAGCTTTCGGGGGTGGGGGTGACGGAGATTAATTTACCTTTCATCACCGCTACCGCCGAGGGACCCAAGCATCTGGAAACCCGACTGACTCGCCCCCAGTTTGAGGGATTGTGTGGAGAATTGGTGAGTCGTTTACGTCGTCCCCTGAAACGCGCCTTCAAAGATGCGGGATTGACGCCTGTACAAATTGATGAGGTGGTTTTGGTTGGGGGTTCGACTCGGATTCCCTTAGTTCAGCAATTGGTGCGGAGTTTGATTGACAAAGAACCGAATCAAAATGTGAATCCTGATGAAGTAGTGTCCGTCGGCGCAGCCATTCAAGCGGGTATCCTGAGTAATGAAGTCAAGGATGTGCTGTTGCTGGATGTGACGCCGTTATCGATGGGATTGGAAACCATTGGTGGGGTGATGAAAAAGCTGATTCCCCGGAATACGACTATCCCCGTGCGGCGATCCGATATCTTTTCCACCAGCGAAAATAATCAAACCCTGGTAGAAATTCATGTTCTGCAAGGGGAACGGGAAATGGCAAATGATAACAAATCCCTGGGACGGTTTAAGCTGACCGGAATTCCGCCTGCGCCCCGGGGCGTTCCCCAAGTGCAAGTGGCGTTTGATATTGACGCTAATGGGATTTTACAGGTAACCGCCTTGGATAAAACCACGGGACGGGAGCAAAGTGTGACAATCCAAGGCGCATCAACCTTAAATGAGTCGCAAGTGCAACAGATGATTCGCGACGCTGAGGAAAATGCCCAATTGGATCGTCAACGTCGGGAACGGGTAGAGAAGCGCAATCGCGCCGAAACCATGGCGACGGATGCGGAACGCCAACTCAAGGAAGTGACGCTGGATTTTGGCACCCAATTTGCCAGTGCGTATCGGCGGCGGATTGAAGCCCTAGTCTTGGAACTCCGAGACGCGATCGCCCAAAATGATGATCGGGCGATTGACCGGGCGCAGTCAGATTTACAAGATACTCTCTATGAACTCAAACGGGAGGTACGGTTAGCTTACGCCGAAGATGAGGATGATGACTTTTTTGGCTCAATTCGTCGTGTCTTCACTGGAGAAGACGAAGACGATGCTTATTGGGAACCCAGACGGCGTGAACCGCGTGAACCCCGTGATCCGTATGATTATGGTGTAGGGACAGGTCGATCCAGTCGCCAACGCGATTACGAAAGACCCAGAAGTTATTCTCGTCGCGATGTTCGTTCCGCCCCCTTAGAAAATGATTGGGATGAAGAGGATGATGATTGGTTTTAAATAGTGCAAAGGCGTAGCATGGCACCTCTGGGTGTAGGGGCGGGTTTAGGGACTAATATTGATTGTCATCCCTAGCTTGGCGGCAAAACCCGCCCGGTGTGTAGGGGCAAGAACTATTTGACCAATGACCAATGACCAATGACCAATGACCAATGACCAATGACCAATGACCAATGACCAATGACCAATGACCAATGACCAATGACCAATGACCAATGACCAATGACCAATGACCAATGACCAATGACCAATGA
>NZ_JAVJQN010000039.1:0-19716 GCF_040218245.1 Coleofasciculus sp. E1-EBD-02
TATTCGCCAGATCCGGGGAGGGGACAGGGGTCAGACATAGCGAAGGTTGTTGTGAGTGTAATATTTGATTAGGTCATCCAGTTTTTTTGGCTTCATTGTTCCATTTTACTCTAAGATGAGCTGCTCAAGTATTTCTGCCGCGCTGCACTAGTGGAACCTCCTGGGGATTTGGGGGAGGAATCGGTTACGCGGTGGGTTTCCATCGACGCAATCAGTTTACCACCCCAACAGCCCCGGCGATACTTTGACTCCAAGAAGCTGGAAATGCTGTCGCTCTCGATTAAAGAACACGGAATTTTAGAACCTTTATTGGTGCGACCCCAGCCAGAGGAGTCAGAGCAATACGAACTGATAGCCGGGGAGAGACGCTGGCACGCCGCCAAAAAAGCGGGATTAGAGCAAGTTCCCGTCGTGATTAAAGACCTGAGTGACGAAGATTCCCTGGTTTTGGCACTGATTGAAAATTTGCAGCGGGAAGACCTCAATCCCTTTGAAGAAACCGAAGGCGTGTTGCAGTTATTGGCATTGAAGCTGTCTCGCAGTCAGTCGGAGGTGATTTCCTTGCTGCAAAGGATGCATAAGACCAAAATGGTTCAGGTTAAGCAAAAGCAACAGCCGGGAAATTCCCCGGCTCAATCTGAAGCCGCCGAGTCTGACTCGATTTGGGCGAATATCTTATTTGAGGAAATCGAGAAAACGTTTCAAGTTCTCGGTACAGTTGGGTGGCAGTCGTTTGTCACAGCGAGATTACCGTTATTAAATCTTCCCGAAGAGATAAGACAAGCGATTCAGTCGGGGAAAATCGAGTATAGTAAGGCAAGGTTGATCGGTTCGATCAAAGACCCCAAGGTGCGCGTTGCCCTGCTAGAAGAGGCAATTGAGTTAGGACTATCTCAAGCCCAGATTAGAAAACGCAAGCGTTCCTTAGAACAGGAAGACAACCCACTCCCCCATACTCAGGCATTGAAGTCTCGCGTTAAGGGGATTTATCGCTCTTTATCTTCCCCAGATTCAGTCGCCGTTTGGCAGCGTTTAGACCAAGACCCTTCATTGCTCAAACGCCTGGATCAGTTAGTGACTGACTTAGAAGCATTACTGTTATATAAAACTAATACAATTCCCGACAAACGCGGACGTAACACTAAGTAACTTGCATCACTCATCAAAGCGCTCATCTTAGCTTAAGTATGCTATCGTCAATTTGATAGATTTAAGCGGTTGTAGATGAGTTATGTCACACCCAAACAAGCCGCCAAAGTCCTCGGAGTCCATGTATCCAGTCTCAGACGGTGGGAATCACAAGGGAAACTTAAAGCGATCAGAACCCCTGGTGGACAAAGGCGCTATGACCTCGAAGAGGTCGAGAAAGCAGCTTGTCTTCCCAAACCAGTTGTCACTGTTTGCTAGGCGCGAGTCAGTACTCATTCCCAGCGCGATGATCTTGAGCGACAAACTGAATTCCTTCGTTCAAAATTTCCGGATGCGGAACTTTTATCAGACATTGGCTCCGGGCTTAATTTTAGGCGGCGAAAATTCCTTGCCATTTTGGACAGAATTCTCACAGGCGATGTCCAACGCCTTGTGGTTGCCCACCCCGACCGACTTGTTCGATTCGGATTTGAGCTGGTTAAGTGGTTGTGTGAACGCGCCGGATGCGAACTCGTGGTTCTCAATGAACGTAGAGACGCGCCATGGCGCGTCTCTACATTCAGCCCAGAACAAGAACTGGTTGCAGATATGCTGTCCATCGTCCACTGTTTCAGTAGCAGGCTTTACGGACTGCGAAAATACAAAAAGCAAGTCACCGAAGCGTTACAAGAAGACTGTCCGACACGCTCACGCCAAAAAATCGACCAAGCAACCACCGAACAGTGTACTCAAAATCAGGGTGTATCCAACTCCTGAACTACACAAAGTTTGGAAGCAGTGGTTGGCGGCTTACCGTTGGGTGTTTAACTGGGCAATTGCCAAGCTAAAAAATGGGTTTGAGGGGGATTTGCAAAAAACCTATCGAGCATCCTCTGATATCCCAGAATGGGTGAGAACTCTTCCAGGACATCAAGCTCAGGAAGCCTGCGACGAAGCGTTTGACACTCACCGTCAAGCCAGACGTAACAATGGTGAGGCAAGATTCAAATCTTGTCGAGCTAGGTCGCAAACAATTCAGTTCAAACCGGGTAACTACAAGGGAGGTACTTGGTATCCCAGAACTACCAAGGGACTTACATTCAAAGCATCTGTCCCTATGCCAACTGAATGTATATATGGTACTGAGTTGGTGTACCAACGGGGGAAGTGGTTTGCTTGCATTCCAGTACGAGTTGAGGAAATTTCTACATCAAACAGTGGTGTAATTGCGCTAGATCCAGGAAATCGTGCCTTTTTAACAGGTTACGACGGCGAAAACGTTTTAGAGATTGGACAGGGAGACATCGGACGCATTAATCGCTTGTGTTCGCACCTGGATAATCTCTTGAGCCGTGCTGCTCTATCCCCATCAAAGCGTCAACGCCACAAGATGAGGAAAGCTGCCAACCGCATCAGAGAGCGGATTAGCTGCTTGGTCAAAGATTTGCACAACAAGGTTACATCCCTATTGGTTCGGAATTACAAACTGATTTTCTTGCCAACCTACGAAACCTCCCAAATGGTCGTGAAGTCGGCACGGAAGCTTAACCGGAAATCAGTTAGGAATATGTTGACTTGGAGCCACGCTAAGGAAAGCATCTCATTTAGAGCAAATGGCACGTCGGCACGGAGTATTAGTGATTCGTTGCAACGAGTCGTATACCTCCAAAACCTGCACCAATTGTGGTCATATCCACAGTAGTTTAGGTGGTTCCAAAATTTTCAACTGTAGAGCTTGCGGAATCCGAATCAAGCGGGATGTGAACGGCGCTCGAAACATCATGTTGAGAGCTTTGCAGGCAACTGCCTTCATCATTACTGGTGATGCTGTACTTACTCTAAATGCTGCTGTTTAAGCGCTTTAGTGAGGTTAAATGTTGCACATTGATAGTTTACTTACTGCTTCAACCAGGGCTGTCGGCATTGAACTACTTGACGCCAAGATTAGAGCGTTGGGATGAATCGCCGGATTAGTTAAAATCGATTTTAACCATTGGGTTAACTCAACTTTAACCCAGTGGTGGAACCGAGGTTCGCTCCTTTCTCGATAGCTTAGGAAAGTTCACGAGAAAACGAGTCAACCGATGATAGTTAAGGATTCTAAGGTTTCCGTACTCCCCGCTCATTTAGGTCAAGCCAGTCGCTTCAATACGAGCGATCGCTACTTCAAAAGTTCTGTGAGAGGATGCGGTGGGTTGAAAGCAACGACAGACCGCCTCAGTGTCCCCCTGCTGTTTATTGGGGGGTCGGCGTTGCTACTGTTGGAAATGTCTCTGCACCGACTGCTACTCACTTCTTTCGTTTATGGAGTCGCCCTATTATGTAGCGCTCCCCAATTTTTTGGCGGTGCGTTGACAAACATTGAACGGTGGCAGCGGCAATACAAGCTAAATTTATCAGCACTAACATTCCTGTTTCTATCAACAGTATTTGCCTTTGACCTGATGGCGACTCCAGCAAACGCTCAGTTCTTCAATGGCGCTCAGGAATTTATGACCCAAGCCTTTGGTAATGCTGGAGGTACCGACATCACACCCGTAATTGAAATTATTTTCAACGTCCTGCGGGGTTTGATGTTAATTTATTTAGGCGTTTCACTCATCCGGGTGGTACAAGCCGCTCGGAACGATGAAGACTGGCAGACCTTAGCCAGGACACCCATGATCATTATGGTAGCCGTAGTGGTCGCTGATATTCTAACGGGTTTCATCGTCGGGGTTTAAACAACAGATATGTCTGGCAAACGGGACTTTCGTACCGTTAATCAAATTCTGGGAACCCAGCCCCGCTTAGGTCCCTTTCCCGCTGACCAAGTAGTGCCTTGGAGTCTAATTGGGCTTTTGGGCTACATCCTCAAACAACTCTTGGGTTGGAACTTACTATGGACGGGATTGTTTGTGGCTTGGGGTTGGGCAACCTGGTGGACACTGACAGGTGCAAAAGGGTGGATGTTTTTATCCAAGTTTATTGGCGTGCCGCGAATTGTCCGAGGGTATAAGCGGTTTCAGCCACTCCTTTCCCATCCATCCAGTCGGTACAGGAGGAAATAATGTCGAAAACAACAGCATCAACCCTACCCAAAAAACAACAGGCGGTAGCTCCACAATCCCAAACCAAAGTCGGGAAGAAGGCATTAAACTATGTCCCGCCTAAAGCCAAAAAACAAGTTACCCCCTTTGAAGACTTTGTTCATTTCGCCGGGATGGTCCGATTTAAGTTGCGCGGTTTGGATATTGGAGCCTACTGCCTCAAAAAAAAGGATACCATTCAGTTGAAATTTGGCTTTGATTGTACAGGAGTTCATCCTTCATTGCCCTGCATCCAAGTGCCGACTATTTTCGAGGCTATCGAGTCGGGATTGAAGGATTTACCTGACAACGAGACATTAACCATTCACGCCACTTCATTCACGACAGATTGGCAGCGACAAGCACAGCTCAAAGCCGTTCAAGACCATTGCGATTCCGCCCAACTCCAACTGTTGGTCGGTAGCGATCGCTTAAGAGTCAGAGAACTCACCGAGGCAGGGATTCGTAAACCCAAAACACTACGACTCTACTGCACCTACACCGTAGATGGCGATGCCGAAGGCACTTCCCAAGACGCTCTGGGCAAAATTTTACTGCTTTTAGCTCAAGGCTGGAAGGCATTCACCGGACAAATCCACGAACACAAGCGCCAACAGTTAGAGACCATCTTTCTCAATAGTTTTACCGATGGCTTCCAACTTTGGGAACAACTCTTGGCAACCAAGATGGGTCTTTCCATTCAACCCATGACCGCCCAGCAACTTTGGTCTGATCTGTGGACGCAATTTAATTTCTCAGACCCGCCGCCCATTCCCCATATTCTCACCTTGGACGACCGTAGTTTAACCGAAAAAAGCCAGAGCGATTTCCACATCTGCCATCATTTACTAGAGCGAGAATCCTCTGTACCCTTCTTTGACCGGGCTTGGGTGAGGCTCAAAAATCGCTATATCGGTGTCCTCTCCTTCACCGATAAACCCGCCGGGTGGCGAGATGAATATGCCCAGCTCAGGTATCTGTGGCAGGTACTGAGCCGAGAGCGGGTGTACGATACTCAAATCATTGCCCAATTCTCCCGAGCCAACGAAGCCCTCGCCAAGACAGCCGTGCAGCGCATCACCAAGCAATCCATTGTGGGTAGCGAACTCGCCATTAGCAACGCTTCTGTGGATGTGGGCGCTCAACTCAAAGCCGAAAAAGCGATCGCGGCTCAAGCTGAAATGATTGAAGGCGCCGTACCAATTAACACCGCCGTAGTTTTCCTCGTTCACCGTCGAGATACTCGGTCACTGGCAGAAGCTTGTCGGTATTTGAGTAGCTGCTTCCGTCGCCCCGCCGTGGTCGTGCGAGAGAAAGAATATGCCTGGAAACTATGGCTACAATGCCTACCTATTGTCTTAGAAAAGCTGCTGGCTAAACCATTCGACCGTCGCCTAACTTACTTTAGTTCAGAAGCCCCCGGATTGATGCCCCTGGTAACCACAGCAGCGGTGGATGAGTCAGGGTTTGAACTGATTGCAGATGAGGGGGGGACTCCCCTTCATCTAGATTTATACCAAAAGCACAAGAACCTGGGCGTTTTTGCCACGACTCGTGCGGGCAAATCCGTGTTAGTGTCGGGCATTCTCACCCAAGCCCTGGCACAGGGTATGCCCGTCGTCGCTCTGGATTACCCCAAGCCAGATGGCACCAGTACATTCACTGACTACACCCAATTCTTCGGCTCAGAAGGCGGAGCTTATTTCGATATTGGCTCACAGAGTTCCAACCTCTTTGAAATTCCCGATACCCGTGCCTTACCAGACATCAAGACGCGCAAAGAACGCATGGCGGACTACAAAGATTTTCTGGCAACAGCCCTGTTCGCGATGGTTTTAGGTACTAATCTGGATGGAGTCAATCCCCTTTTAGTAGACAGCACGCGGGCGGTAATCGGCTTGGCTTTAGAAACCTTCTTCAATGATGCCGATATCAAACTGCGCTACCAGCAAGCCAGAGAACGTGGTTTTGGCACTCCTGAATGGGAAAATATCCCTACTTTACAGGATTTCTCCCAATTCTGCGCTCCCGGCTTTTTGGATTTGGATGCTTTGGGCAAGAGTAATAGCGGTATCGATGCCCTGACAGCCCTCGACCAAATCCAAATCAAACTCCGATTCTGGTTAACCAGCAGCCGAGTGGGAAAAGCCATCAGCCGCCCCTCGACCTTCCGTTCTGATGCCAGATTACTGGTGTTTGCCCTAAGAAACTTGAGCAACGATGCCGATGCTGCCATCCTCTCACTGTCCGCCTATTCAGCCGCCCTGCGGCGGGCACTGGCAAGTCCAGCCAGCATCTTTTTCATCGATGAAAGCCCCATTCTGTTTAATTATCCCTCAATTGCCGAGTTGGTCGGGAGACTGTGTGCCAATGGTGCTAAATCTGGGGTGCGAGTTATCTTGAGCGCTCAAGACCCAGAAACTATCTCCAATAGCGCCGCTGCTTCTAAAATTTTTGCTAACATGACCACCCGTTTAATTGGAGTGATTCAACCTTCAGCGGTAAAAAGTTTCGTGGATATTTTTCAGTATCCGATTGAGATTATTTCCCGCAACTCGACTGACGCTTTTTTTCCCAAGAAAGAAGGGCTTTACAGTCAGTGGCTTTTGGATAACAACGGCAAATTAACCAGTTGTCGGTATTACCCAGCCTATTGCCAGCTAGCAGCCGTTGCCAACAATCCAGACGAACAAGAATGGCGAAGCGCTTACTTGCAGAACTACAAACACAATCCTCTGGAAGGAATGGTGCGCTTTAGTGAAGCCTATGTTAACAGAATTAGCGGTCAATCTTTTGAATAGGAAAACAACAATGAAATCTCTACTTCTCCCTTTAACCCTTCCCAAAAAGCTGATTGTTTTAGGATTAACTCTGTCTGTCACACTGATGCCAACTCCAGCCCAAGCCAATCCTTGGGAAGACGTGATTAGCGACGTATCATCCAAGTTCAACGAGATTATTGAGCAGTTTGAGGGATATTTTTCCTCCCTTGATGCCTATCTCGACCAAGTGGTGGAAGAGGTTTTTGGTGCAGTGGCAACTGATATTAATGTTGCCCTTGAAGCCGCCACAGGACAAATGGAAATTCCCGATCCCATTACCGCGAGAAAGACTCTCCTGGCTCAGCGGATTTTTTGCCTTGGGAATGGCTAAATTATCCCTCAATATTCTCATGGGATTAGCCGGATTGCTAATCGTAACTGCCGATGCCAATCAGCCCATGTTTTTCCTGGTTTTCATTGGTGTAACCGCTCCATTTCTTTCAGCCGGAATTGCCGCAGCTGGTGGTATGGCTGCCTTTGCGGGTTTGGCGAGGGGAGCTACGTTTATGGGCGGGATGACAGTGGGGACAACGGTGGGCGTGGCTCGGATAGTTGCTGCTCGCCAAGCTGTAGCTAGAAGTAAAAAGTAAAAACTATGCCCTTCTAGATTCCAATCCACAATCAACAATCAACAATGAACGGGTGGTTAAAAGGAGGAAATTGTGACTCAACCAATCAACAGATTAAAGAAACCGAGTGACTACAGATTTTTAAGTTTTGGAAATTCAGTCCCCAGCAGTGTGGCGGCGATGTCTATTGCTTCGGTGGCGATTAGCAGTCTAAGCTTATTACTGTTAATTGCTAATTATGGAGCCACTCACCGAGTTGCCCAAAAAGAAGTGCCAACCTTGGTGCAACTGGCAGATGGTAGCACCATAACTGTTGCGCCTTTGGGTAAAAATGATCGCACTCCGGAGGTAATTAAAAAATTTGTTTCTGATACTTTTGTTCTGCTCTTTAATTGGGACGGCGTATTACCCTCTAGCTTAAGCGAGTCCAACTCAGATCAAGCGACTCCCGCCCTCGATTCAGGAGTAGTCATTAAGGGAGGGAATAAGTCAAATCAAAGCGGACGAGTCACAACAGGAGCATGGCACGCGGCATTTTCCATTACTGACGAAGGAAATTTTCGCCAAGAATTCCTGCGGGAATTGGCTCAATTAACGCCCGAAGGGGTATTCAAAAACGGGCAGGTGCGCGTTGCCCTAATTCCCCGCCATGTCTCAGAACCGCAAAAGATTGGAGAGGGGCGTTGGCAAGTTGATTTAGTCGCGACATTAGTAACCTTTGAGCGGGGTGACAACAGCGGTAAAGGAGTCCCATTTAACAAAACGATATTTTTACGAGCCGTTGATACGCCTCAAATGCCACCCCCCGAAGCCACAGAATTGGCTCGCACCATTTACCGAATGCGAAGCTCTGGTTTGGAAATCACAGGAATTGTTGATTTGGAAAGGAAAGACTTGAAATGATATCAGATAAACAACAAAGAGACCTTGAACAAACAGAAACGCCAACAGTAGCCCAATTGTTAGGCATGTCCGAACTCGATTCTGAGCCGGAAACCGTTGTTGAGGAGAATGAAAACATCTTCGAGGATGGAGAAGATGACCCAGCCGCTATTGCCACCCAACATTCCATCGCCGATATGGCTGGTAGTCGGATTGCTTTAGTTGGGGGAGCGATTGGTATTTTGGTATTTGGAGCGGGTGGGTTGTGGACTCTGATTAACAACTCAACTCGGGTAGTCGAGAACCCTGCGGCACCAGTCGAAGAGAACGTCATAGAAGCCGAAGCACCACCACAACCCGATGGCGCTTTGAAAACCGAAATAGCCCTGGCACAACAAAGAGAAGAGTTAGCCGCCTTGGGAGAACTACAGCCTCAACAGCCAGCCAATTTACCAACTCAACCCTTACCCCAACCTGAAGAAACGCCGATAGAGCCTGAACCCGTACAAACGCCTGTAGCTGTATCGATTCCCCAACGAGAGCGACCTAGACAACTCGTTTCTCAACCTCGTCCTCAACCTCGTCCTCAACCTCAACCTCGGCAAATAGCACAGCCGTTGCCAACTCCCCAACCCAAACCCGCGAGTAACCCAGGGGTTCAACCCGCCAAAAGAGCTGGGGGTGAAGAAATAGACCCTTATGAAAAATGGCTGATGCTGGCTTCAGCCGGGAGTTACGGGCAAATTCCCTATTCAGAAGCTAAGACCCCCACAACTCCTATAGCCAATGTCGAGACTACAGAGAACCAAACCATCCAAAGCGTTCCTTCCTGGGAGCCGCGTTTGCCAACCGCCCCCGTCTCAACAACGGTTTCAGCCTCAGGCTACGACTTAGAAGCCGAAGCCAGGATTCTATCGGGGACAACTGCCTACTATTTAGTCGCAGGCGAGGGGGCTAGCGCCGTGCTGGAAACCCCAATTATGTGGGCATCCTCCCAAGCAGACTCCCCGGATACTTTAATCTTCACCGCTCAGCTTCAAGAACCCTTACTCGATAATCAGGGGCAAATAGCCATCCCCGCAGGTTCCCGACTGCTGTTACAAAGGCAGAGTACTTCTGGGGAGTTGGTGCAGCTAGCCGTTAAGGCGATTGCTATAGATGGCACAGAGTATGCGGTTCCGGACGGAGCGATGAGTGTGCGCGGTCAACAGGGTCGTCCGTTAGTCGCCTCCAAGCACGAAGACATTGGAGACGAACTGTTAGGCTATGACGTGACCTTAGGTCTTGTGGGCGGTTTGGCACGAGTCGGGGAGGAACTGACCCGCCCCGAAAGTGAGGAGACCCTCGAAGACGAACGTCCCAATGGTACCATCCGAATTCGTAAGACTACAACAAAGAGCGATCGCAATTTACCTGGTGCCTTTGTTGAAGGAGCGTTCGGGGTGTTACAGGAAAGCATTGAGCAAAGAACTCAACAAGCAACCGCTGAGGCAATGGAGCGGATTAATGATAATCCCCTGTGGGTCGTCGAGCGGGGAACGGAACTTTATGTCGTGGTTGATAGTAGTTTTCAAGTGAATTAAGGGTGTGGTTCAACATGATAAAAATTAGCAGGAAACCCAGTTGGAAACAAGTCTTAAGTGCTGGACTATTGGCAACTGCTCTTACCACAGTTAGTGGTGGTTTAAGCTCTTCAGGTTTAGCGCTGGCTACTCGGCAAATCAGCAGTGATACTCAGCGGACAATAGACCTGAAAATCTGGGAAGCTCATGGAGTCAATCTTAGCTTTATAACTGTGGGAGAAACCATAAGGAAAGTGTGGTTGGATGACCCAGCGCAATTTGTGTTGAATGTAGATGGCTGTCTGGGAAATTTATCAGCGGATTCTTGTACCGAATCGGGAGCCAGTGTGTTGCACATTCGCCGCATTAAACCAATTAATTTCCCCGGTTTACCTCGAACCCCTTCTGGAAGTGGCGCTCACTTGACGGTGATTACAGAAGCAGTCAATGGACAGCGAAAAATTTATAGTTTCCGACTATTAACTGGTAGTGGACAGCCGGAATACAGCACAATTGAGATTACTCCCGCACCTTTGTCAGTTAGGAACCAGATTCTGATTGCTAGTATTCGCCAGGGACTTGAAGTAGCCCAGAAGAATCAGCAAATTTCTCCCAATGACCCTTTATGGAATCGCATAGAAACATTTTTGGGGTTGCTGAACAATGGTCAAACCGTGGAACAAGCCGCTGCTCAAGCGCAAATTTCTCTAGCCTTGGTGCGGCGATTAAATTCTCTGGGCAGTCGAGGCTCAACGATACCTGATTTTTCTATTTAGTTGGTTGAATTGATTGGATAAAATTCAGCGCTGAAAATAGCGCTGTTTTTTTGTGTCAATACTAATGATCGTTTTTAGCTAATTCGTTTAATTGAGTTTATTTTTTTACCTCTTTGGGTCAAAAATAAACTATCCAGATGGTCAATGTGGATTATCAATAAACACTCTACGATTGAAATCAGATATAAATGACTGTAGAAACTGATGCTTCTGACGCGGTGATAGGGAAACAAGAAGTTTCTAACACTATCTATTGCCAATGAAACCGGGAATAGCTTAACCATGACATCCAACCCATCTAACTTGCAATTAAAACCCGTAGAATCTCCGGATTCTAATTCCCAAAGGGAGCGAGAGACTAATTTAGCCTTTCAGTGGCAGTTCTTTTTGTTCCTGGGATTAATGATTGGCTTAGTGCTGCACGGTTTTTCTACCTTCCACCCCTGGCAATATTTGAATTTAACCGGGAAGATAATAGAGGCAGCTAGCGCTAACACCCAGACCCCACAGCAGAATCCCCAAATTCCCGTATCCAACTTTAATGGCGCTCCCGTTCCGAATTGGAGCCAAATTACCTTTAGCAATCTACCCGGCATTAGCAGCAGTGGAGTGATTGAATTACCTGACGGGAAAGTACGACAATGGAGTGAAGGGCAACTTCCCAGCGAGTATTTAGAGTTGGGGGATTTTGAAGAAGCTTTCAAATTGCAGCGATTTAATCTGGCGACTATCGAGCAGTTATCCGGCATTTCCTTGGGTTCCTATTCCTTAGCCGATTTTGCACTAATGGAGTGGCAAACTGTGGCAGATTTGACAGAAGCGATTCCGAGTTTGCTGCCCTTAAATGTGGAACAAGTGCCACCTCTCTATTAATTATTGCACCTCCGCCCTGGGACGGTATGGGTTATCGAGTCAGCAGCCGGAGGTTCGTGCTGCTATCCAGCAAGCGGAAGGAGGTACAGCGGTACTCTCACGCCTGGATGCTGGGGAAA
Source organism: Coleofasciculus sp. E1-EBD-02 (assembly GCF_040218245.1). Taxonomy (NCBI): domain Bacteria; kingdom Bacillati; phylum Cyanobacteriota; class Cyanophyceae; order Coleofasciculales; family Coleofasciculaceae; genus Coleofasciculus; species Coleofasciculus sp. E1-EBD-02. Next base: position 11,800 of record NZ_JAVJQN010000039.1, read on the forward strand.
TAGTAAGTGAGCCAGAATTGCTGGCGGTATTCCCCCAAGCTACTCAAGATCAGGTTTTTCACGCTCAACTGCAAACCCTATTAGAGATTACCAAGGGACAAACTGATCCTACAACCGGGAGACCCTTTACAGGCGATCGCGTAATCGAACGCATGGCACAGATTTATTGGGGTGGGGTAGCTGTACCTCCTGATGCTGATATTGGTACAGCCTCATCTCTGACAGTTCAAGGTTATGGCTCTCAAGTGTTAACTCGTTACCAGCGCTATCGGCGTAGAAAGCGTCTGGAGTAACCAACGTTAGCGGTGACAAGAAGGCAGAAGGCTCCAAGGGAAGGAGCAAGATACAAGGAAATAATAACTGTTGAGGCGAACCTGATGTCAACCCTTAATTCAAACTTCACGCCTTCAATTGGAATACTTTGAATTGGTAGCGGAGCAAAATGATGATATATTCCCCATCTAAGAAGCCTAAACGACGACTTTTCTTAACAGGGTTTTTTGCCTTGAGTACCGTAATCGGTGGTGCGCTTGTTTTACCCAGGATACTTGATAGCCATCAGCAGCAGAAGTGGCAAAGTGCCTCCCAACTTGATGCCGCCTTGCTGCAACAGGTAGTGCAGGAAAATCACTGGGAATCGGCAGAAACTGACCCGTTTTCTCAGATGACATTTCTGACAATTCAACCATCAGGACAATCCTCACCCCTATTCGTCTTTGATTTTAATGAACCCAAGCTTTGCGGTAAAGGCGGTTGTTTGTTTGCTGTCTATCTCAGGGATTTAGATACCGGAGCTTATCAAAAAGTGCTGCGGGTACTGCTCCCTAAACCCTTTGATATCCCGCCTCGCATTTCTCTCATCGAAAGCCGAAAACACCAAGGCGTTAACTGTTTAAATATTTCCCTGGGAGTTCGGGAAAAAACCAATCCCTTTAAGAACTTGTCCTATTGCTACAACGGCAATACTTTTGTGCAAGTGAATCAAGAATTTGAGAAAAGTAAGGAGAAATCGTGAATCACTACCACAGTATGGCTCAAGTCCCGACTTCAACCCCAGCGAGTTCGACTAAGTTTGAGCCTAACCATTATGTTGAACAATTGGAGCAACAACTCTTTACACCCCAAGGGGGGATGCTGGTTGCCTGTGTGCTGGGGATAGGATTGATGAATCTGCTCTCTGGGCACCAAAAGAAAGGTAAACTAGCTACCAGTTATTTTGGGGGGAGAAAGGAGTGCAATAAAGCCAAGAAAAAAGCGATCGCGCAAATAGAAAATCCCAAGTGCGATAGCGCTTCCCTCTATATTGGTCGCCCGAAACATCCTAAAAATAAACCCAATAAACCGTATCGTTCTTCAGTCAAACCCACCCCGAAAGACAAGGGTTTATTTTACGTTCCTGACGTTCAGCGAGGGACATTGGTGTTAGGAGCGCCGGGTTCAGGGAAAACTGCTTCAGCCATTGATCCCATGCTCTATTCAGCCGTGGATCAAGGGTTTCCTATCATTATGTACGATTTCAAATATCCCTCCCAATCCAAAATGGCTGTATTTGCCAAGCGACAGGGTTACGATGTCCATGTTTTTGCACCTGGGTTTCCCGAATCAGAGGTATGTAACCCGTTAGATTTTTTAAGAGATGAGACAGACGGAGAAAGCGCCAGACAAATTGGTACAGTCATTAACAAGAACTTCAAACAGATTTCTCAAGGACAAGAAGACCCCTTCTTTGGTCCAGCCGGTGACCAATTAGTAGAAGCTATTCTCATGCTCACCAAAAGCACTCAATATCCTGACATCATGATGGCGGCTCAAATCCTCAGTTCAGAAAAGATGGTGTCGCGATTAATTGCTGCCAACATGAATCCGTGGATACGATTATCCTTTGGTCAGTTATTTTCCAGCGCCGATTCCGAGAAAACCGTTGCCGGAATTGCGGGTTCTGCCAGCCTTATGTTTACCCGGTTTATGAAAAAGAATACCCTGGGATGTTTTGTCGGAGAAACGACCCTACCTTTGGATCTCAAAGGCAAGCAAATAGTAATTTTTGGCATGGATAGAGAGCGAGAAGCGGTTAGCGCTCCCTTACTCTGTAGCGTGATGCACATGCTAATTGCCCGAAATATTGCCAAGCGCCGCCAAGACCCTTTAATCGTCTGTCTGGATGAATTTCCCACTCTCTACCTACCTCACATTGCGAAATGGCTGAACGAATCGAGAAGTGAGGGGTTTTGTGGAATACTAGGAGCGCAGGGGTTATCACAAATGGAGAAAAATTACGGCAAGGAAAACGCTAAGACAATAATCACGGGGACGAATACCAAATTTTTATTTAATTTAGGAGAATACGAATCAGCGCATAGTTTTAGCAATTTCTTAGGAGATGAAGAGATTTCCTATAAGCAAAAATCCCGAAGTGTCAGCCAAGGGAAAACTACGCGCTCGACATCAGACCAGGATAAGACCCGTAAACTGATGGAACCCGCTCAGTTTAATAAACTCCCGCCAGGTGCTGGTGTTATTATCAGTCCCGCTTATGGGAATAACACTGAATCTTATGTACCAATCAAGCAGCAATTTAAGCTCTCAAAAGACCTAGAAGCGATTAAAGCCGATAACGAAAGGAATTGGCAAAACTTGGTCGATTGGCTGATAAAAAAAAGCACCCAGATTGTACCAACCGAACAAGATACAGAGGAGCGGAAAGCAGAAGTCGAACGACTATTTCCCATTCCTCAGTCTACCGATGACCCAGCCGCCAGTCCTGTGGGGGCGTATAGTGGGTTATTTTAGAGAACTTTTAATTTTGAATTGTTGATCATGTCAAACCATCAGCAAATAGCCGAAGATTATGCTAAACTGGCTCAACAGTTGCTAGCTGTATCACAGAGTTTATCCCAACTCGGAATTGGCGCAACGGCTGGGTTTTTCGAGTCAGCTTTGAGCCGGGATTCTCAGGAGTCCGAGGTAAAAGAGAACGATAGACTTTCACCTCGCCAGCCAGAATTCGGTCTGGGGAGGGATAGTGAAAAGCCAGAAAGCCAACTGAATTTTGTGGATAAGCTGGTCGCTGAGACCAAGGCGAAATTCACATCAATGGACGATAGAAAAGTGGCGTTAGTCGCCGCCACCCTCTTGGACAATCAGGGTCAGATGGAAATTAATCCCCTCACCCAACAGCCAGAGAAGGTGTATCGGGGAGATGGCTATGCTATTCGTCAGATTGGTGATGTCTATTCCATTAGCGATGCGACGGATAGAAGTCAGACCAAAATGAATTTCTATCTGACTGAGAATGGTCCAGCCATTTGGGGAGAAAACAAGCTTTCTTCCCCGGAAAAAGCTGAATTCTTGAGCGTCTACCGCAACCTGAAGGCGGGAAGCCAACTCGAAGGTGCTGATGTGGGAGATTTGGCTAGAAAAGTAGCGACGTTGGGAGCATTATCTCCTCAAGGTTCCCATAAAGTCTTGAGCGATTTGAAGGGGATGAAGGCGTTTGGACTAATCAACCATACCATTAACCAAATGGGTGTTGAACCCAATGAAGCCAACGTTCAGGTGATTGTTGGCGGTTATACCCTGACGCGGGAAAGGGGGGAAGATGGAACCAAAGTATCGATGCATTCAAACGATGGTCGCGGGGAATTATTATCCTATACAGCACAGCGAGGGGATAGGGGTATATCGGTGCAGCTGGATACCCTGAAACTCAATCAAGGAGATATGGCGTCGTTGAAAGAAATTGCCCAGCATTCTCAATATCTCGCGGCTGAGTTACCTTCAAAAACCGCTGTGGCTGCACCTGTGCCTTTTATGACATCACGACCCTTAGATATTCAGCCCGATTTGTTTAAGGCGTTACAGCATTTGAAAAACCTGGATGTTAAGCGTGAAAATGAGGAAGATTACCCTGGGGAAAGACTAACTGTACTCAATAATAACCCAACAGGCAGATTTTTGCTCAACCGTATCCGTTCCCATCAAGGAAAACTGTCAGAAGCCGAGCAAATGGTGGCGTATGAATTTTGTTTGGGTTATCAGAAACAGTTGCAGCAAGCTGAGATTGATTTGCCAACCTCCTCAAGTTTGAGCCAATTTCTGACTCAGAAGAAGACTGAGTTAATTCGTCAGGATGCTAACCCCGAAGCCATCATTTCTGCGGCTCAAGTCCCAGCGTCGTCAATTGCGCCCAAAAATGTTTATCCGTCTCCCCCAAACTCTGCAAGGGAATTGTAAACACGTTCAAATTCACCCCTCAGTAAACTCAAGAGAGTCATGGCGAATCTATTAATTATTGAATCAGGCGGTAAGGTCAAAAAACTCAAATCCATTCTCGGTGCTGGCTGGACAGTCAAAGCCAGTATGGGTCATGTTCGGGAATTAGCCGATGATGGTGAAGATTCTCTAGGATTTGACTTGGACGGTTCCCATATTCACTGTCGTTACATTCCTCGCAGTTCACAAGCCAAGAAAATCCTGTCTGAATTGCGTCAAGCCGTCCGCCAAGCCGACCGAATTTACCTGGGGACTGACCCAGACCGAGAAGGGGAAACCATTGGCTGGCATTTGACCCAAGCGTTACACTTGAACAATCCCCTACGGGTTACCTATACTGAGATTACCAAAACCGCCGTAGAACGCGCGATCTGCGCTTCGCAGCAGCGCTTCGCTATCGCAAATCCCAAAACCCTTGACTCAAACCTTATCGCCGCCGGACGCGCCAGGGATTGTCTGGATAAATTAGTCGGATATAAGGGTAGCCAGTTAGTCTGGCGCTTGAATAACGGCTGCAAGTCCATGGGACGGGTACAGAGTGCGACGTTGCATCTTCTGGTGAAGCGAGAACAAGAGATTTTGGCATTTAAACCCCAGGATTATTGGGTCGTCTGGGTTGAGTATCAGCAGGGATTTAAAGCCCTTTACGCGGGTCGAACTCAGCCGCAAACGACGCAACGGGAGCATTCTCGGGATAAAACCAGGAATCAGCCAGATGATACGGGAGAAGAGCATCCAGTCGCTGAAGGGAAACGGGTACTCTCTCAGGAAGAAGCTGACCAATTAGTCGCCATTGCCCGTTCTCATTCCCATCATGTTATCAGTGTAGAGGGCAAGAGAGTCAACCAATCTCCCCCAGCCGCATTCACCACCTCCACCCTACAGCAAACCGCTGGTGCTAAACTCAAGCTGAATCCAGAGGTGACGATGAAAATTGCCCAAAACCTCTATGAAGCTGGGCATATTACCTATATGCGAACCGATTCAGTCGCCCTCTCTCCAGAATTTTGTACCGCCGCCAAGCAGTGGCTTTTGCACCATGACCCGGATAATGTACCCGCTAAAGTAACCGCCCATCGCTCCAAATCCGGGGCGCAAGCCGCCCATGAAGCCATCCGTCCCACCCATGTTGAACGCACACCGGAGCAATTATCGGTTCAACTCCCCAGGGACGAGGCGAAGCTGTATGATTTAATTTGGCATCGCGCGATCGCAACCCAATGCTGTCCAGCTCAACTCTCCAAAACTCGCATTGTCACGCAATCGGGGGACGTATTTTGGGAAGCCAGGGGACAGGTCTTAATCCTACCCGGTTATACCCGCTATTGGAATAACATCGCCGCCGATTCCCAATTACCCGCACTACAGCAAGGACAATCGCTGACACTCGATAACGCGGGTGCAGATAAGAAACAAACCCAGCCACCTCCCCGTTACAGTGAACCCAAACTGGTGCAGGTGATGGAACGGTCTGGGATTGGTCGTCCCAGCACTTATGCGCCGACAATTAAGACCCTGAAAGCGCGTGATTACGTTCAGTTAAGCAAAGGGAAACTACAGCCAACCCAACTCGGGATGGAACTGGATACATTTTTAGCACAGGTATTACCCGACCTGATTCAGCCCGAATTCACCGCCCAGATGGAATCCGATTTAGATGCAATAGCATCGGGGAAAGCTACGGTGTGCCAATCCCGCTTCTCGCCACCATAAATGTAAGGATGTCGCTTATTTTTGGACGAAAAAAGGGACATTCTGGAGTCCGAAATTTGGCGAATTCAAAAATATGCCCTTGAGCCAAGCGAAGAGTCAAAAAGCAAAAGCTACAAGAAAAGCAAACAGATAAACCCAGAATGGGAAAATGCCGAGCTAACTCCCAAGATTGAGCCTCTAGAATTCAAGCCAAGCGAAGATTATGCCGAATTTAAACGACCTCCCGGATTTATTAGTATCCGGCGAACCCGTTATTGTCTGCGAATCCCCCCACCAGGAAAAAGTAAATTTTCTCACCTATGTTCTCCAACACTGTGCTAATCCTATGGGAGTCGATTGCTATCTTTGGAATTTGGGTCAGAGGGTATTAACTCGCGTGACTGAACGTGCAGAGACTAAATCTCTAATTTACACTCCAGTAACCGACTACCATCCCCCCGATGTTTCCACTGAGGAGATAGCCGAACAATTTCAGATTTTACAGTTCTTGCAAGACTTCCCCCAAAGTGGGATTTTTATTGTGGAGAATTTGTTACCGTGGCTGAGTGGCAAACCAGCGACTTTTTCCGGTGACTCGAAGTATTTATGGCTGAGCGACTATCTCAGTTCTCAGATTTTGAACTTAGCCACCTCCTTACGAGAGTTCTCTCAAAGCACGGGTCAGGTAAAACACTTACTCCTTCTGGGCGCAGCGGCTACGCTTTCCCCGGAACTTGAAGAGGCGATTCCGGTTGTGGTTACTCCCCTCCCTTCCGTCTTAGAAATTGGCAATCACCTGGAAATATTTCTCCCCCGTTTAGCCTCTGACCGGGGAATTGCTATTAGTCTGAATCAGCAAGAACGAGATAGATTAAGTCGGGCGGCGGCGGGGTTAACTTTATCGGAAATTGAGTCTGGGTTAAGACTGATTGCTACTCAACAAGGCAGCTTGACTCGTCACAGTTCCACTTTGATAATGGATTACAAAATCGCTAAATTAAAGCGATTCAACATTCAGTTTTTGGCTGAACCCGATGTCGAGTTAGGGGGATTAGATTTACTCCAAGAAGAGTTTACTAAATTTGCCCGACTCTTGGAACCCGAAGCCCAAAAGTATAACCTGTCAATTCCCAAAGGAGTGATAATGGTGGGACCTCCGGGTACAGGAAAAAGCTATGGGGCGAGGCGTTGCGCTCAACGGATGGGTGTTCCTTTAATTTTGGCAGATTGGGGGGCGTTGATTGGTATTACCCCCGCTGAAAGTGAAGCCAATCTCAGACGGTTACTAATGCTGGCTGAAAGCTGCGCTCCGGTGGTGTTGTACTTTGATGATATGGATAAAGGGTTAGCGGGGTTTGACTTGAATGCGGATGGGGGTGTGGCTCGTCGATTAACTGGAAAGTTGTTAACGTGGATGAATGATAGAACGGCGCCGGTATTGGTTTTGGCGAGTGTTAATAGGTTAAACTATTTACCGCCTGAGTTGACGAGAGCCGGACGGTTTGATTATTTGTATTTTGTGGATTTGCCCAATGCTGGAGAGCGGAAAGGGAGCATCCCATTTTGGCAAATAGCCGGGAAATGTTGATCTTAAATTCGCGAGTAATATACGCGAATTAAATTTCCGTGTATACTTGAACGACTCCAGGTGACATACAGCATTTCTCAGTCTAGTGAGGTGCAGTAACAAGACGAAATTAGCCTCTGTGAGCGCAAAAGTCTTATTCTCAATGTACCTCACCAGCATGGAAAAGGCTGTAATATAGATGTAGATATTCACAAGGTTTACTCATGAACCAAGCCGAACGCCTGGAACTGGAAGCTTGTTTAAGACGAGCCAGTGAGATTCTGTACAACAATAGTGACACAGATAGTTTGGAAACCTTAGCCGACATAGAAGTTACAGTCAGGAACCAGATATTAGAACACGTTAGCCCCCAAATCGCCCTTTTT